>JASHXZ010000070.1 GCA_030043285.1 Xanthobacteraceae bacterium
CAATGTATTCAATGGTTCGCAGCAGGACCTCACCGCGATTTGGCCGGGCGAAGCCATACCAGCCCCGGCGATCGGCGTGTAGGCCTATACGTGAGTTCGCAACGCCGAAAGGTCCACGGGTTCGTTGAAGGCAGCGTTTAGCAGCCGTAGCACCGCGACTGCTCGATCTGCACTCCAACCGCCGTGCTGCGCGTTGAGCAAAAATTTTTGCTCGATGTCGGCGCGGGTCAGCGGCTCGTGAGCGCCGCCGCGCATGTGGGGCTGCCGCTCTTCCACCACTGTGCCGCCGCGCAAGGTCGCGCGGATGTGGCCGGTGAAATTTCTCGGATAGGGATTTTGCGGATCGATGCGGTAGCGCACCTTTTCGGCCAGCGCGACCACGCGCGGATCTCTCACGGCCGCGTCGGTGAAATCGCCGAGGCCGACATTGCCGCGGACAAACCCGGCGGCAATGCAGTACGGCGTGGAGAATTTGCCCGCATAGCCGTTGGCGGGGCGCTGCTTGGCGGCGAGCGGCTCCCACAGGCGATGCACCGTGCCCTCACCGACGTCGCAGACCATTTCGGCAATATCGTCGGCCTTGATGCCGCGCGCGGCGAGCCGGCGCGCGCAGTCAATATAAGGATGCGTCATGGTCCCGCACGGATAGGCCTTGAATGCCAGCGTCTCCGTCACCCAGCGCTGGCCAAAATCGCCGACCAGCGCCGCGAAATCGCCGTCGCTGGTATGCGCGAACGCGTGAAAGAAGCCGTGGACACCTTCGAACACCGTGCGCGGACCCACGAACCCGGCGCGGCCGAGCAGCGCCGCCTTGAGACCGGACTGCGCCGCCCAACCGGCATGCAGTCGCTTGGTCCAGGCGCCCTCCGCCAAGTATTCGATGATGCCGCTCGCCATCGAGGCCGCGGTGCCGAGCGCATCGACCAATTGCGGCGGCGAAAGTTTGAGCGCGGCGCCGACGCCGGCCGCCGCCCCCATGGCGCCAAACACCGCAGTCGGATGAAAGCCGGCCTTATGCGTCAGCGTCGGCGCCACCAGGCTGAGCCGGCACATGGTTTCGACCCCGACCGCAATGCCGAGTAGCGCCGCAGCGCCATCGAGGCGGTGCCGCTCACATACCGCCAGCACCGCCGGCACGATCACCGCGCCAGCATGGACCGGCCCACCCTCGAACGTGTCGTCGAAATCCTCGCCATGCACCGCCGTGCCGTTGACCAAAGCCGCATCCGCCGCAGTCAATGTGCGCGCATGCCCGATCGCGGTGCACGGCCCATCGTCTTCGCACGATGCCAGCGCGCTTCGTACGTAATCCTCATTGCGCGCCGTGATCGCGAGGCCGACCACGTCGACCAACAAATCCTCGCACTTGTGCCGCACCGCATCCGGCAAGCGCGCAGCATCAAGTGCGCAAATTTGTTGCGCGAGGTGCTGAGCTATGGCGACTTTGGGAAGCTCGCGCGCGGACATGCACGCCCTTTTTCAGTTTCTCGCGCGCGAGGAACGGAGCCTAATACTTGTTCGCGATCGGCAATTCCTCGGCGGGAAATTGCGTGATGACGCGGTGGCCCTTGTCGGTGACGACGACCTCCTCCTCGATGCGTGCGGCGGAGTAACCGTCCTTGGCGGGGCAATAGGTCTCGAGCGCGAACACCATGCCTTCCTTGATCTCGGTCGGGTGCGACAGCGACACCACGCGCGAGATGATCGGCCGTTCGTGCAGCGCCAGGCCGAGGCCGTGGCCGAATTGCAGGCCGAAGGCCGACATCTCGTCCGGGAAGCCGAAATCCTGCGCCTTGGGCCACACGCTGCACACCTTGTCGGTGGTGACGCCGGGCTTGATCAGGTCGATGGCCTTGTCGAGCCACTCGCGGCAGACCTTGTAGGCGTCGTGCTGCACCGGCGTGGCGCGGCCGACGTTGAAGGTGCGGTAGTAGCAGGTGCGATAGCCCATGAACGACTGCAGAATGTCGAAGAATGCCTGGTCGCCGGGCCGCAGCATGCGGTCGGTGAAATTGTGCGGGTGCGGATTGCAGCGCTCGCCCGAGATGGCGTTGACCGCCTCGACGTCGTCGGAGCCGTGGCGATAAAGAAACTCGTTGACCTTGGCGACCACGTCGTTCTCGCGGATGCCGGGTTTGAGCTCCTCACTGATCATGTGATAGGCGCCGTCCACCATGGCGGCGGCGCGGTTCAGTAGCGCGATCTCGTCGATATTCTTGACCTCGCGCGCCTCCAGCATGACTTGCTGGCCGTCCTGGATTTTCAAGCCGGCTTTCTGCAGCTCGAACATCATCGGCGGCTCGATGATGTCGACGCCGACCGGCAGCTTGTCGCAGCCGGCTTCTTTGATCAGCGCCGCGATCTCCTTGGCGTGCCGCTCCATCAGGCCGAACGCCGGATTGACGGTGCCGCGCAGCCCGATCAGGCCGGCCTTGCAGTTCTCCGGCTTGAGCCACGGCGTGTAGAGCTTGTGGTGCACGGCGGCGGAGCCGAAATCCCACAGAGTCGGATCGGGACTGCTGCGGGTGATGAGCGCCCAACGGCACAGCTTGTCGCGCTCCCACTCGCCGATCTTGGTCGAGGTGATGTAGCGGATGTTGTTGACGTCGAAGACGAGCAGCGCGCCGAGCTCCGACTTCTCCAGCGCAC
>JASHXZ010000071.1 GCA_030043285.1 Xanthobacteraceae bacterium
CCAGCCTTCGCCCAAGCGCCGCCGACGTATTACACCGGTTACCCGGGCGCTTATGCCTATCCCTACGAGCCACCACCGCCGTTCGGCTGGGCACCGGACAGCTATGGCGGCTGGCCCGACGCCGCGACCATCGAGTACAACATCCACACGCCGCCCAATCACTGAGCCGGCGATAATCCGGCGCATCGGGTGGACGACAGGCGGCTGCGCCGCGGACTGATCGCCGTGCAGGTCGTCCGCCGTACGGTGGCGCGCTGTCGCGCAACGACGCGCTCGGCGCGATCGTGCCGCCAAGAGCGTCGGAACGATAGGGCCGCTATTGCGTAAGCCCTTGGAAGCCCGTAACTACGCGCCCGGACGGGGGAGTGTCCCGAGTGGCAAAGGGGGCGGACTGTAAATCCGCTGGCTTACGCCTTCGTAGGTTCGAGTCCTACCTCCCCCACCAGCTTGAAGTCATTCGAGAATTTTGATTGAGCGAGGCTCGTTGCTGGTCACATTTCATGTTGCATGTGTTGCAAATGGCCGTCTAGTATTGTCAACCAGTTACATGTGCCCTTGGCGGCTCCCCGCGACACGTGCGCGACACGTCTGGGGGAGTGCAGCGCGCGACGCCCGTCGGCGCGCCGCCCTTTTTTAATTTTACCTCCCTTTTCCACGAGGTGCCTCGCGCGGGCCGCGCTCCCCCCTTATCACCAAATCCTCCCCATTGGGCGACAATCCTGCCGGCAATCAACGCGTTAAAGCATTCCGTCGCCATGGGGCTTCAACAAGCGCCGCATGGACAGCGAACGCAAAGCCGCCATATATTGCGGTTTTCAGGATCATCGCCGGCGCGGGCGCGGTCTGTCAGGGGGAGCGTCGGTTCCGTCGTCGGCCTTGTGTTGCAAGACGGCCAGTTCATTTCTCATTTCCTCATTGCGCCACTGGGCAATTCGGGGGCTCACCTCGGTCACAGCTCTTTTGATCGCCGCCAATATCCGTAGCTCGCCCTGATGTAATCCGAACGCTAAAGAAACCATGATCGCAGCAGCTCCGCAGTTCAGCAGAAGAAGCAAGATGACCACGGCAAATTCTGTAGGATGAAATGGATATTGATAGACACCAAAATAACGATAGAACAGGCAGGTTATACCCATAGCACCCGCAACCGCGAGTGACAGCATGCAGAGTCGCACCCATGAATCATCCAGGTGATTATCCACATACCGCGAAAATCGAACCCATGCGTCTGTACCAATCGCGGCGTCAAAATCCATCTGAGTGAGGAGATACCAACCGCCAAGTCCATCACGCGGCGACATGAGCCCGACCAGCAGCTTTGCGAGCGGCGTCTTGTCCGTCGGGTGCAATTGATTGTACCAATCTTCGTACACAAACGGTTCGACCAGCGCATCGCCTAGAGCCGCTTTCGTCATCGACGCGAGACGAACTTCCGCCCGGTCACTCGGCAAACAGAGGTAGGCAAAACCGGCACTCTCAGTAAGGGTGGTGATCGCTAGAAGTGTGATTAGCAACTCAGATCCAGACACATGCCCGGCCACTAAGGCGCCATCCGGAAAGTTGTCATTCAACCCGAAGGCGGACATCAGTTTCAGGCTGCCGCAAGTGGCTGCAAACGCAATTATATAGCACCCGAAAATTGTGAAAATTGGCACGCGGCGTGCGGAAAACCAGGGACGCAGCTGACTCCCGCGGCTCAAGACCACCATTACCGCGGTGACAATGTAAATGAGCCACACTGTATAAGTGAGTGGATCGCTCGCGAGGTGAAAGCTTTGGGGGGGCACGAGGAGGTTGCATCTTGGCGTAAAAAAATAATCCTTACGCTAATTCGCGCATCGGCTGCAGCTGACTACTCCAGATCCGATCAAAGACCCGGGTCGCTGCAGAAGCGAGATCCTTGTCACCGAAAGTCACATCGGCTTCGCAACGCCGATGCTCCTTCTCGAGCCGGACATGTTCACCGTCAGCAACGCAAAGGTGCACTCCGAGCGGCTCCCTAATCCAACCAAGCTGGATGCTCCCTTCTACTTCGTGCAGCAGGTCCCACAGCACAGAGTTTTGCGGTATCTTGCCATCGGGAGCTTCGTCGAGAACGACGCGAACTCTCCCACCGCGATCGATAAACTTGCGCAGCGTTTCCGAACTCCATACCGCGCGATCGAGGCAGCCGGAAATCACGTCGAGCACGTGGGAACTCTCGGCAACCATGACGTCGAGCACAATACTAGCATGCGCCGGCCCGGTATTGGAGAACGTCACGGGTTTGCCCTCGGCGCGCGCTTGCTTGAGCGCGGCCAGCACCTTAGTTCGGTACAATTCGTCAGACATGAGCTGGGCCTAATTATTGCGCCCATGCGTTAAGCGAACGGTAACGCGCGGGACGCGAATTCGTTCGGCCAACGATGGATGGCGATGGTGTGCTCGGGACGAGATATATCGACTGGAAGAGGGCCGTACAATGGCAGGTTCGGCCGCGATCGGCTGCCCAATCCGGCGGGCGACCCGTGACCGCGATTACGCCTGCACCCGGTAATCAAGACAGACATGCTGTCTGATACCACCACAACCCTCCCCCGAAGGAACCCTGATCCGAGCACATTCCAGGGGGCTCCGCAATAGTGGAAATGGGCGCTTGCGCGGGCTGTGGATCGCACGATCTGTCCGACCATGGGAGGAGCTGGGCCGCTTTCGGCGGCGCTGCTGGCGGTCATTGGCAAGCGTAGGTCGGAGATCGCGTCGAAGTTCGTATATTACGATTCGGCGGCCGCGCCAAAATGGTTAAGTATGATACAGCGCTTCGACTTGCCGACCGGGCGCCAGTCCAGGTACGGGCCCCCGCCCGGCGGCCCAAGTCGCTGCTGTATTCGAGCTGATCCGGCGCTAGCGGACCGGCACGGCGGCCGTCATGGGGCCTTTGAACTGATCGAACTCGACCGCAGGGCTTACGGTCGCTCCCGGTACGACGGTTGTCTTCGCTTGGCCGATTATTCCAAAGGATAGAAGGCATAGTTCTCGAAGGTATCACGACGGTCCCCGGTCTGCTCGATAGCTGCAACGCCAGTGCCGCATCCTGAACATCAGCGCCGTGCGCTGCCTTTGACAGCTAACCAATCGTCGCGCTCCTAATGACAGTCCCGCTGGCGCGCGTCCCTCTCCCACACACTGACCTAGCGCCCTGCCCGAAATAACGCACCACGCGCGATCCTACGCGGTCACGGAGCGGCCCGCATCGACAAGCACGGCAACGCCATCTCGATTGACCGCATTGGCCATGATGGCCTGAAGGGACGACGGCTCAGGCACGGCTTCGCCGTCTTCCGCCATGCCTTGCAAGTGAAAGGCGAGAGCTTCCGCCGCCATGGCGCGCGCTTCGTCCAGCGTCTTGCCGGCGCTGATCACGCCGGGAAGATCGGGAAACGAAACGCCGTAGTCGCTGTCGGCGTCTTTGTGGATCAGGGCGATGTACTGGCGCATTTTCGGCTACCTCCGGCGCATGCCGATCGGCATGTCTCGCTTAGGATGCGTCCCGGGAAGCATCCTACTGCGGGGCCCCGACCAGGGACAGCCAACCCATGAAGGTTCGCCAATTGGCGAAGCTTCCCCCTAAAGGGCTCCGAGGGTTGGGTCAATTGAACAACCCTCATCACTCTCACTAATCCGCGCCGGGCGGGTCGGCCTCACGCCCCGTTATTAACCGCCACGTTCGCCTGCGAAGCTTGCGCAGCGCGCGGCGCCGTTCGCTGAGATAGGACGGATGCACAAAATCGTAATGGAGCAAAGCGTCCATCGCGGCGTATGGCT
>JASHXZ010000072.1 GCA_030043285.1 Xanthobacteraceae bacterium
ATCTTTCTGGTCGATCCGCACAACGAGTATGGCCGCTGCTTTGGCGACAAAGCGCAGGTGCTGACTCCGGGAAATTTGCGGCTGCCGTTTTGGCTGTTCAATTTCGAGGAGATCGTCGACGCGTTTTTCGGCGGCAGGCCGGGTGTCGACGAGGAAGTCCAGATCCTGTCGGAAGCCATTCCGCTGGCGAAAGTCGCTTATTTGCAGTATCGCGCCAACGCCGATCGCCTCGTCGCCAAAAGGCGGGAAACGCGCGACGCCGGCTTCACCGCGGACACGCCGGTGCCCTATCGCATCGAGGATCTGATCAGCTTGCTCGACGAGCACATGGGCAAGCTCGAAAACCGCCAGTCGCGGATGACCTATCACAAGCTGATCTCGCGCATCCAAACGATCCGCAATCATCCGCGCTATGCCTTCATGTTCGAGAATGCGAACATCGGCGGCGATACGATGGCCGAGACGCTGTGCCAGCTGTTTCGCCTGCCGCCGCAGGGCAAGCCGATGACCATCATGCAGCTCGCCGGGTTTCCGGCCGAGGTGGTGGATTCCGTCGTTTCGGTGTTGTGCCGCATGGCGTTCGACTTCGGGCTATGGAGCGACGGTGTAGCGCCGCTGCTGTTCGTCTGCGAAGAGGCCCATCGCTACGCGCCTGCCGACAACAAGATCGGTTTCGGGCCGACCCGCCGCGCGCTCTCCCGCATTGCCAAGGAAGGCCGCAAGTACGGGGTCTTCCTCGGGCTCGTGACGCAGCGGCCGGCGGAGATCGATGCTACCATCGTCTCGCAGTGCTCGACGCTCTTCGTGATGAGGTTGTCGAACGATCGCGATCAGGCCCTGATCCGCTCGGCGGCGTCGGATGCAGCCAGGAATTTGCTGTCGTTTATTCCTTCGCTTGGGACGCGCGAAGCATTTGCGTTCGGGCCCGGGGTGTCGCTGCCCACGCGGATGAGCTTTGAGGAACTGGCGGCGACCATGCGGCCAAATAGCGAAGCTATCGGCGATACGCGATCCGATGTGGGCGCCAATGTCACGCCCGATCTGATTGCCACCGTGATCGATCGATGGCGCGCGGCCAGCGCGAGCCAGCGCTCGCGCGAGTTCGACGCGCCGGATCGGGAACCGCCCGTCAACGTCCCGATGGCGCCAACGCACCAATCGCCGGTGTCTGCTCCGCGTCCAGATGCGCTGCGCGCAAGCATCCTGAAAAAGCCGCTCGATCCGGCAGCCCTCGGCGGATTGTCAGCACCTTCGCCTCGGTTCAAATGATACTTGCGGGCGGAATCTGCGCCGACGCCGGTGGCGGCCGCGCCAGTGCCGGCGCCGCAGCTACTGCGTGCCCGCCAGGTTGGCGTCCTTGATCACCTTGGCCCAGCGCGTGGTCTCCGACTTTATATAGTCGTCGAGCTGCGCCAGCGATTGGTTGCCGAGCCCGATCATGCCGAGCTTCTCCAGGGGCCCGGCCATCTCCGGCGAGTGGACGGCGGCGTTCACGTCCTTATTAAGCTTTTCGAGGATCGGCTGCGGCGTGCCGCCCGGCGCGAGCAGCATCTGCCAGGCAACGGTGTTCGGCCACGACGGCAGGCCGACCTCGGCAAGCGGTTTGATGTCCGGCGCCGTGGAGAACGGTTTATCGCTGGTGATGCCGAGAACGCGGGCCTTGCCGGCCCTGATCTGCGGCAACATCGGCCCGAGGTCGACGAACAGCACATCGATCTGGTCTGAGATCAGCGCGAGCGTAGCCGGCTCGCTGCCGCGGTAGGGCACATGGGTCATCGTGATGCCAGTCAGGCTCGAGAACAGCGCGGCGCACAGATGATGGAATGCGCCGACGCCGCCGGAGCCATAGGTCAGCGGCTTGCCCTCGGCGTCTCGCTTCTTGGCGAGCGCCACCAGGTCCGCCACGCTGTGCACCGGCAATGACGGATTGACGGTCAGCACAAACGGCACGCCGGCCACGATCGACACCGGCACCAGGGTCTTCAACGGCTCGTAGGACAGATGCTTGAAGATGGTGGGGTTCATCGCCATGGTGCCGCTGGTGCCCTGCATCAGCGTGTAGCCGTCCGGCTTCGCATTGGCGGTGACCGTTGCGGCGAGCGTCGTGCCGCCGCCCGGCCGGTTCTCGATGATGAATGACTTGCCGTATTTGTTCTCGAGGATGTGCGCATAAGCGCGCGCCAGGACGTCGGTGCCGCCGCCGGGAGCGAACGGCACCAGGATGGTCACGTTGCGGGTCGGATAATCTTGCGCCCGCGCCGCGATCGGCATCGCGGTGAGCGCGGTGAGGACCACCACAATCGCCTGCCATCGGCTCATGACCATCTCTCCTGCGTTGCCCGCCAGTGGCCGTGTCCGGCGAGGCAAGATTAGCGGAGGAGCCGGCGGGCGCTAGGCGCCATAGCAGCGCAGGCGGCGCGACAGGCTTGGCGCCTTGTTGCGCCCCCAATCGGTGGTTGGGACGCGGCGATTAACCCGATAGCGATTTGCTATTGGGTTTCGACTTGGCCGGATTTGAAATAAACGTCGACCTGTTCGCCAACAACGAGGGGTCCGGGACTGGGCAAATCCACAGCGACCGCCAGCACATCGGCATCGTTGAACTTACGTGGATCGCCGGAATTGATCCGGCTCGGACCGACGACGCGGGCGATGGACGAAACCCTTCCGTCAAAATCACGGCCGCGAAACGCCGCGGCGCGAACCACCACACTTTGCCCGACCCGGATTTTTCCGAGATATTGCTGATCCACTTCGGCGCGCACGCGCAACGCCGAGAGATCGCCCATGACGAGAAGCGGCGACTGCGACGTCGGCAGGGCCGCTTCGCCTTTCTTGGCGTCGACTTGCAAGACGACGCCGTCGGCCGGGGCGCGGATTCGGGTCTTTTCAAGCTCCGCCTGCGCCAGCTTCCATTCGGCTTCCGCCACATTGAGCTCGCCCTCCGCACGGGTCGGCAATGGCGTGTCAGCGGAGGCCTTGAGCTTGGCGAGTGCGTCCTGCTGTTCGCGCAAATGATCCTGCACACGCGACAGCGCGGCGCGCGCGGCGTCGAGATCGGCCTTCGATGCAGTGCCGGACCGCCAGCCGGCGGTGACCTTGTCCAGCGCCGATTGCGCATCGGCGGCACTGCGCTCGGCATCGGCGACCGCGTCCTCGGCCTTTCGCCGTGGCGCCGCGCCTGATGGCATGGACTGGTCGTTGCGGGCGCGCTTGTGCAAGGCGACCTGTGCGGCGGCTTCGGCCACTTTCGCCAACGCTTCCGAGTCATCGAGCCGGACCAGCAATTCGCCGGCGAACACCTCTTCGTTGGCTTTGACCAGCACGTCGGCAATCGGTCCGGGCGCCGCCGCGGCGATCTTGATCTCTCCCGCGCGCGGCTCGACCCGTCCAAGCGCCACGGTTTCCCAGGAGCCCGGCAGCGCCGAAGCGGGCGGATCCGGCGGCAGTTCCTCGGCGCGAAATTCCTGCGCAAATCGCGGAACCGTCGAAGCGACCAACAAAACGACGGCTCCAAGCAACATTATCTTTTTGTTTCGCGTGAGCATGCCATTCTCCAATCAGCTCGCGTATTTCAACGCGCGAAGGGGGCTGGTGCGTCCTCCGCCGCGTTGATCGCTGACAATTCGACCGTCTTCGATGCGAAGAATCCGATCCGCGAACGGCATGATGCGCGGATCATGCGTGACGATGAACAGCGCGCGCGTCGGATCCTTGGCGATCTCGGCCAGCATCATCATGACGGCGTGACCATTCTCGCTGTCGAGTGCCGCCGTCGGTTCGTCGGCGAGGATGACGGATGCATCGCCGACGATCGCGCGGGCAACGGCCACGCGTTGCTGTTCGCCGCCACTGAGCTCGCGCGGAAACGCTCTTGCCTTGTGCGACAGTCCTACCGTCGCCAGGGCTTTCTCGGCTTTGATCCGCGCCATCCGCGAGCATCCGCCGCGCACGTCGAGCGCCAGGCGAACATTTTCCGCGGCCGTCAGGGTCGGAAACAAATGATAGGATTGAAACACGAACCCCACATTGTCCCGCCGCAACGCCGCCAGTTCTTCGGCGTCGAGTCCCGTCGTCGAACGACCGCGAATCTCGACGGTGCCGCCGGTCGGAGACAACATGCATCCGAGCACGGAAAGAAGCGTCGTCTTGCCGCTGCCGGAGGGGCCCATCAGCAAGGTCAACTCGCCGCCGACAAGCGACAGATTGATGCTTTTGAGCGCTTCAACGCGCGCAGGCCCTTCGCCCAGCACCTTCACGATATTGGTCGCCTCGATCATGGTTGTCGTCATTGCGCGAACACCGCGACGGGATCGATGCGCGTCACCACCCTGATGGCGGAAACCGCCGCTATGGCGCACATCGCGAGCGTCAGCACGAACAGGCCGAGCGTCAGCTCCGGCGTCATGACGATTGGCAAGGCCGCATCGGCGGTCGCCCTCACCAACATCAGGTCGATGCAGGCCGCGACCGAGAAGCCGATGACGGCGCTGAGCAGCGCCTGGCTGAGGATGACCTTGAGGATGTAAATCTGCGACGAGCCGATGGCGCGAAGCGTGGCAAATTCCTTCAGATGATCTTTCGTCGAGGAATACAGCGTCTGCGCCACGATGATCGTGCCGACGATGACGCCGAGTATGGCGCTGCCCAGCAGAGCGGCTCCGGCGCCGGTGTCGAACAGCCAGAACTGACGGGTGCGGTGACGAAACTCCTCCGATGTCAGGACCTCGGCGTCAGACAGGTGCGCCACAAGCTCGCCGCGCACCGCCGCTGCGTCGGCATTCGGCGCCAAGCGCACCATGAAGTAATTCGCCTCGTTGGGCGGCACGCCCAGATAGGCTCGCGCCCGCTCGAGCGATGTAAAAACGTTCGGCATCGTCGTGAACGAGCGGATGCCGCTGCTGGCAGCGACGACCCGCGCCTTTTGATTGTCGATCTCGGCGTGTTCGCCGATTTTTGTGATGCCGAGCTCATCGAAATACGATCGGTCGACGGCGACGCCTTCGGGCAGCGACAGATCGCGGAGATTCCCCTCGACCAGATTCCAGGGCTGCAATCCGGCGGAGTTTTCGGGGGTGCCGACGACGAGCACCGGCGTGGAGGCGCCGCCGTTCGGCTTGCGCCAGGACGCATAACCGACAACGGCCGGCACCGCCGCCTTGACCCCGTTGACCGATAAAGCCTGGAGACGCTCGCGGCCGGACAGCAACGAGGAGTCCTCGAAGCTTTTGGTTTCGCTGGGGACGATCCAGAAATCGGCATGCGCATGGTCGATCATCGTCGTGACCATGCGCTCGAAGCTCAGGAAGACGCCGAGCTGAACGGTGACGAGCACGATCGAAAACACGATCCCCACGGCGGTGGCGATCAGTCTAACCCGGTCATGAAACAGATTGCGGGATGCAAGCGTGAGGATCAGCGTCATCGCGCCATGCAGCAAATCAGGTGTATGAGCAGTCCACGAAACGACATAGTTTTTGACGAGTCCCCACTCGGCTCGACGACGGTCCGTCGCCAATGATGATAAAATTCAGCAACGTCGCGACTGGTGGAATCCAATCCCACCCGCTGTGGCGCACCGCGGACGTCCCTGTTTGCCCGCACAGTCGCCGCAAATCGCGAGTTGAAGAGTGCCAACTAAAATCACGCAGGTAATCCTTCGTTGGCGATCAGTTGCGACACGCAATTCACTCCTCGAGCTCGAGTCGTGAGCTCGAATGGACGTGTCGCCGCAGCAAAGCTGCTGGATTCTGATTCGCACTGGAATCAGCGCGCAGGAGCGAAGCCATTCACCTGCGGTTCGCTGGCAGTCCGATAGATTCTGCCGGCCTCATTGCCAATAGGCATCACACAGCAAAGGTGCCGTCGTGACCCGTTGCGGTGCCCTTTGCGCAGTAAAATGCGGCGATTGGAAGGCGGGTCCGCACACGGTTTTGCGGCTGGCGCTCGACGAAAACTCGTATCCGACAATCGTGATATCGCGCGATTGATCCGCTCCAGTCACTTCCACAACAGCCCGTCGCAACAGGTATTTGCTACGCCGCAATCGAATGTCGGCCCTTAGGAGTGCTGCGGAAGTGATCGCGATGGGCTCAAAACCGCATGACGGATCCTCCTGACAGCGACCACCACGTGAGTTCCTGTGCGGCCGGTCTGCGGCAATCTGCCTCTCCGCGTGCCCTCCTTCGATTGGAACCGGAACCAACGCGCCCTGGGATGCTTTTGATGCGCCGTGACCCGGTTGCTCCTGGCAACGTCAACTAAGGGATATTCCGCCGACACATCCTAACGTGCGCGATCAACATTGGCGCAATTGAACCATCGGGCTCTTCGGCTTTCCTTTGGCCAGTCACCGCGCCGAGTGGAACTTGCAGTTCGACGCGTGCGGGTGAGCCAATCAAAGGAGATGAATATGCCGAGCAATCCGACCGAGTTACGCAGCAGAAAGAGAATTCCCGCCCTCGTAGCTGCAGCGGGTTTCGGCGCTCTCATCGTCGCCACGACATCTGCCGAAGCGCGGATCGGCGTCGGCCATCCGGGCGTCGGCGTCGGCCGCGTCGGGTCCGGTCTCGGTGTCCGGCCTGGTGCCGGCGTTGGCCGCCTCGCGGTAAGAGGATGGCACGGCGGTGTGGGTTATGGCCGTTATGGCTACGGCGGCCGATTGGGTTATGGCGCGGCCGCTTTGGCTGGCGCCGCCGTCGGGTACGGTGCGGCAAATTCCTATGGGTACGGCAACGAATACCCACAGGGCGACGGTTACACTGGGCTCTACAACTACGCGCCGGCGAGCAACTACGGTGGCGTGGCGGGCGGCGGCTGGGGACCGAGCTGGTGGGGCTATGGCTACAACGCGCTGGGCTACCCGAATGGTGGCGGCTATCCGGGCGGTACCGGCGGTGGTTACTAAAAACGAGGAAGCGGTTCAGCCGAAGAGGCCCCAAGCGGGGCCTCTTTTCTTTTGCTGTCTCGCA
>JASHXZ010000073.1 GCA_030043285.1 Xanthobacteraceae bacterium
CATAACCTTGGCGCCAGACAGGTTGGCGCCGACAAAAGTGGCGGCTTCTTGCGGTCGCGTTTCCATTCCGGCGGAAACGACCAGCGTTTCCAGGTCCGCATTTGAGAGGTCGGCGCGGGAAAAATCGGCCCGCATGATCCAGGCCAGATTCAGTTGTGCCCCCGTTAAGTTGGCGCCCACAAGCTTTGCCGCAACCAGCTTGGCGCCACGCAGATCGGCATCCGAGAGATTCGCACCGGACAGATTGGCGTTGGTAAAATCCAAATCGCGCAGGTCGAGTCCCGCAAGAGACCGTCCGGCGAAGTTTGCCCCTTGTGTGGCCGGCGCGGACGACAGCGTCGACTGCACGTCGGCGCGGGTCAGTTCGGCGGCAAAGGCGCCGGATCCCGTCACGATGAGGCACGCTATGCACGCCAAGCGCCACACATGATGCATTGCCGCTCCTCCCCTCAAACAGACAGCTCGCGAGTTCATCCAACAGTCTCCAACAGCTCAGCGGGAGGCGACCTTCATGACGCGAGTCCCGCAAGTGCAGCCGCGGGCGCGCAGTGACAGACGCCAAGTCTTGCCTCAGTGGCAACGTCAAGGAGCTCATGGAAGCTAATGCAGCTCCGTTGCAAGCGCCGCGCGACCTCCGCGATTGTGCTGAGACCTATTCCGGCCGCGACGATGGGGGCAGTTCCCGTGCAGGCGGATATGACGAGCATGGCGGCGTCTGTGATGGTGCGCGTCTGCGCTTCGGCAAACCATTGCGCGAGCCGCTGCCACGTCATGTCGTCCGCGTCGCTCGCGTCGCAACCCACCATGCGGGCGAGACGGGCACGCGATGCCTGGAGGGTCTTTTCGCGTCCATCGGCCGTGACCATCAAGTCGGATCCCGCCGGCAAGGTGCCGAGGATGCGATGGACGTCGGCCATCGTGGCGAAATTCTCATTGATCAACGGCGTCCAAGCGCCGTGCAGCGGAGCACGGTCCGCCGTCGCCATGACGAAGCCGCGAACAAGTCCAGTATAGACCAGCTCTCCCGCGGCCAGCCGTTGCGAGTCGGTATAGCCCCGCGCCGCGACCTTGCCGCCAACGATCGGAATGATGTCGGTTGTGGTTGATCCAAGATCAATAAAAAGGGCATCGCCCAGGCGTTTGGCGACCAGCGTGGCGGCGGCGTGCCAGTTCGCCGATGCGATGTCCAGGTAATGCGGGCGCGCTCCTTCGGGGCCCACGTAGCCTCGCGGTCCCGCATAGACCGACACGCTGCCGAGCTCGCGCGCCGCAAGCACGGCAAGCTGCTCGACGCCGTCGGCGCGCGATTGGAAAGTGTCGGCGAGCTCGCCCGTCATGGTGATGACGTTGCGTTCGGCGTGGCCTATCTCGTCGCGGGCTTGCGCGAAGGCCTCGCGGAGCCGCCCGGTTCCGCCGCGCAGCGGCGAGCCGTATTGGGTTGCCTTGACGATGCGACCGTCTTCGGCCCGCACCGCCTTCAAGTGAACGCCGCCAATATCCCATCCGATGACAACTCCCATATCGCCTCGCGATAACTATTTCAGCAGTGTATACAGCGAAGCCCGGTTCGCTGATGCCATTCGCTATGGACGTTATACCCGTTCTCGATCTCAAAGGCGGTGTTGTGGTGCATGCCCGGATGGGCATGCGCAGCGAATATCGTCCCATGGACACTCCGCTGTCGCCGACCAGCAGGCCGATGGACGTCGCGCGCGGATTGTTGTCGATCCATCCGTTCACATCGTTTTACATCGCCGATCTCGACGCCATCGAGAGCCGCGCCGACAACAACGCGGCGCTGATGGAATTGAGGCAAGCCTTTCCCGGTACGAAATTTTGGGTGGACAACGGCGTCGCCGATCTCGACGGCGCCAAGCGATGGCTCGATGCCGGGATCGGACGTTTGGTCATCGGCAGCGAGGCGCAGAGGAATGGCGAATTGATTCGTCATTTCCAGCACGACCAACGCGTCGTCCTCTCATTGGATTTTCGCGGTGATGCGTTCATGGGCCCTGCCGCGCTGCTCGGCGATGCAGATGCATGGCCGGCAGCCATAATCGTCATGACGTTGGCGCGCGTCGGCAGCGCCGTCGGGCCCGACATGGCGCGGCTCGCCGCCATCAAGGCAAGAGCCTCCGGCAAGCGCATCTACGCAGCCGGAGGCGTTCGCGGCGCCGATGATCTCGCCGCTCTGGCGGCGGCCGGAATTTCCGGCGCGCTCGTCGCGACGTGCCTGCACACCGGCGCACTCACAGGCGCGCAGATCGCGCGCCTGTGACCTGACGTTATCGGTCCTGAACCCGGTGCGCGCTACGCGGCGGCGAACGGATGCTTGACCGTGTTGCGTTTTGCGACGACCTCGGCAGCCTTCGGCTCGCCGCTCACAGCGCGTGCGATGGATTCCTTGACCGCGCGATAATTGAATTCCTGAATCTTTTTATCGTCGGCCGCGTCCCAGTGGATGAAGACGCCGACGCAGATAAAGAGATTGTCAGCCTCGTCCTGGGGGATGACGCCTTCCGCGACGCTGTCGGCAACCGCCTTGGCGACCGCGTGCTGGGCCGGTCCAAACATCTGCACGGCCTGCTTGGCGCCCTTGATCGTCACCTTGTTGAACATCACGGTGGCGGGCTTGGTCAACAGGTTCGGTCCCACCACCGCGAGCAACGACGTAAAGCCGTCCTTATTGTTGGTCAGGCAGTTTGCGAACGCCATTTCGGCCGCACTGCCGCGCGGCCCCATGATGAGATCGATATGGGCAACTTCGTTGCCCTCGCCGACCAGCGATTCACCGACGCAGAGTCCATTGATCTTTGCCATCGCCATCTCCTCCCAAGGAAACTGCAAAACGCGCAGGCGGGTTTGCCTGCCTGATAACACCTATCCTTGTTGTCAGCGCCCGGCATGGGTGGACCGGACCGGTTAGCCAGATAGCGGCGGAACGCAAGCTCCGCGCGTAAAGTCAACCACTGTTCGGCAGCGGCGGCAAGACGGTCCGTAGCCGATAGGCAAAGAGCGTCGCCACGGTCAGGTCGGCGCTTGTGCCGGGGTTGATGCCCTCTGCTTTGAGGGCGGCGTCCCAAGCCAGCAATGTGGGCAGTATTTCAGCCGGCTGTTCTGCCGTGTGCAACTTCGTCTGGAATTTCTTTGCTTCGCGCTGAACTCCGGCGGCCGTTTCAGCGCCGAGCTTGCGGGCGATATGACTGTCCGGGAAGGTTGCCAAAAAGCTCAAGAAAACCGCCAGGGTCGCCCATTTTTGCTCTGCGTGGCGGTTCAGCGCCGCCTCGAACACGGGTAATCCCAGCCCGAATACGTCGGCAAAATCTGTCGTGTACTGCCGTGCCACGCGGTCGCGGTCCGCCGCCTCCGCCATCGCCTGCAACAGGCTAACCGTTGCCGGCGCCGACACGTCGTGACGCGTGCTGTGGCCAAGCCCGGCGGGCGCCGCCTTCATGATCGCGCGAAACGCGAGGCTAGCGTCTTCGATGTCGAGACCGCGCAGAACCCGGCCAAGCGCGGCGCGCAATTGCGGTCCCTCGACGGCCATCTGCGCCGCCGCCGCCAACGGGGCGCAGAGCAGAATGATGCCGAGATTGGTATTGGCGCCAACCGCGGCAAAGGTTGCCTCGACCGCGGCCAGGATGCGCGCACCGACACGCGCACCCGCAGCCGACAACGGCGCCGCCGCGGTATCGGCGCTGCGGACAAAATCGTCGATCGTCATGCGATGGCCGCCGGCAAAAGCATGCACGTTGCCCGGCTTCGGCGCCTCAAGCTCGGCAAGACAGGCCCACACGAACGCCGCCGCCACGCTTTGCGCCCGCGAACTCACGCGGTGGCGCCCCGCGCCTTGCGGATACCGACGCTTTCCACGAAACAGTCGGCAAAAACCGAAGCGATGTTGATCGCGGTGACTTTTTGCAAACCGGACCAGGCCGGCATGCTGTTGACTTCGAGCACAATCGGCCGCTGCGCCGAGTCGTAGATGATATCGACGCCGACGAACGCGGCGCCGACGGCCGCCGCGGCGCGCAGCGCCAGCGTTTTCAGCTCATCATTGAGGGCGACCGCAACCGGCCGCCCACCCCGCTTGATGTTGGTGATCCAGTGCGAGGAGTGCCGCTGCATCGCGGCCACGACACGGCCCTGCACGACGAGAACGCGAAAGTCGTGATACCCGTTGCGTTCGATGCCAATGAAACGCTGTAGATAAAAAACCCGGCCGGCCGCCTGTTCGGTCTGGGGCAGCTCGTCCGGGGTGCGGATCAGCATCAGGCCGCGTCCCTGCGATCCGAACAAGGGTTTGAGCACAAGCGGCCCGCCCGCCGCCTGCCGCTGCACGATGGCACGCGCTTCGTCATAGGATTCCGTCGTCCAGGTCGCCGGTGTCGCAAGGCCTGCACGGGACAACAGAAAACTCGTCATCGACTTGTCGACGCAGCGCTCGATGGCGCGCGCGTCGTTCCATACCGGCACGCCAAGCTCGCGCAGGGCATGGAGAACGCCGAGCCGCACAGTGACCGCTTCAAAGGTGCCACCCGACATGGTGCGCACGATGAGCCCATCCGGAAGTGCGCCGTCGAAGCCATCGACGTGCAGTCCGGTGGCGCTTTGCGTGGCAAATCCGCACCGCGTCAGCCGAACCGGAACGGTTTCGATGTCGCGCGCCCGAAGCGCAGCGATCAGTTCGCGGGCATGCCAATCGACGCTTTCGATGACGAGCCCGATGACCGGGCGAGCGCCAAGCGGATTATGGCCGACGCGCTCAAGCAAAGGAGGCATCGAGCAGGCCCAAATTGATCTCGCCGGCGTGAAAGCTCTCGCCGCTTTCGAGCGCCGTCACCGTGATTTCCGCCGGGCTGAACAGCATCGGGTCGATGGCGTAAAAATCGCCTTTGACTTCCTTGAAAATCTGCGCGAACGGCCGCCCATAGTGGCGCGAAGCATTGCTTGGCAGCTTTTCGGCCAGCGCACGCGCGTCATCGGCCGGCCCGGTCACATAGAGCTGGACCCGCCCAGCAAAGATGATGGCGTCGTTGGTGCGGCCCATCGCGGTGATGAAGTCGGGATGCGGCGGACACAGCGGCGCAGCGCCGACACCATCAACGACGTGCTCGAGCGGGAATCCCAGCTCATGGGTCTTGTGCAATGCGACCTCGAGCGAACGGGCAACGATCTGCGTGCCGCCAACCAGACTCTGTGTCGGCGCAAAGACGATCGTCAAATCGTCCGGCTTGACGGCGCAATCCGCCGCAACCTTGGCGACGATCTTTGCCGGCGGCGGCCCGCTGCTCTCGATCACCAATGTGGCCTGCGCGGCGCTGTCGGCGTAGTTCAGATGCTCGAACAGCGGTTCGCGACGCGCCAGCGCACGCGCCGGTCCTGAGCCCAGCGCAAAAAATGGTTTGCCGGCGCTGTCATCAGTCAGTCGCCAGCCGGCGTATTGGCTCGCCAGGCATGCGATCACTGGGTTTGAGGAGCGCACCACCAACGTCCACGGCCAGCGCGGCGTCGCCGAGGACGTCGTTAACGTCACGTCGCCAAGTCCGCCCATGCAGATGGCCGCAATGCGCAAGCCCGCGGCGATACCGCCGAGGCTTTTGCTGCCGGCATCGATCAGCGTTTCGCCAAGCTTGCCGCGTGAAACGCCAAGTCTCAGCTGCGCCGCGTCCGCCACGAGCTGAGAAACCAGATTGGCGGCGCGTTCATTGACGCTGACTGCTGGCACTGCCGTCATGGTCGCCATGCGCTACCCAAGCGAGAACCTGTCTGCGCCGTTCCTCTGTTTGGGCTCTAGCGTGCGTCACATCCGCGGCGCAAGCAAAAACGGTGCACAGCGGCTCGCCAGCCTTTATCGCACTTGCCGGCTGCGGGTGGTCGGCGCTCCAGTCCGGCCAGTCCAGTGTCGGAAACGACGCAATGTCATCCTCAGCGTACACGATCGCCGCCGCTCTAGCCGGGCCGCAATAGCGTGGAGCCGGCGCCAGCAGGCCGCTGCACGCCGATATATGCAGGGAAACGAGCGAGGTCGGCTCCGATTCGAAAATATCCAATGTCGCGCCCGGACGTGGATTAATTTCCAAGAGCCAGAACCGCTCACCGTCGACGATGAAGTCTGCACTATTGAGGCCGACAAGCGCGGCGGCGGCGCTGAGCCGGCCGATTGCGGCAACGAGCAAGGCGGCGGTGTGGGCCGGCAGCGCGGCCGGCTGCGCCGCGCCGCCATAGCGATAGGGCTTGCCGGCCGCCGGCGAATGCCATTGGCTGCTGAAGCCGAGCACCGTGGCGCTTGCGCCGTCGGCGAGGAACAGCACCGATATCGCAACGCCCGGCACGATGCGCTGATAATAGACGGCAGCGCGGGTCGCCTGCTCTGCGGGCTTGATGTGGGCTCCGCCCGAACCGCCTCTGCGCTTGGCGAGCCAACCGGCGGCAGGGCGGGGCTTTTCCGAACAGAAATCCGGCACGGCAATCGCAGTTTCGCCGCAGATAGCCGAAAGCGTCGCAGGATCTTTGACCTTAGCTACAATTGCGGCGCCATTACCGAAAAGCCGCCAGCGCTCGGCGATGCGTCCGAGCAGTTGGGGTCGGTCTTCAAACCCGCTGCCGCAGATGATTCCCGTTGGATGATGACGCGCAGCGAGCGTCTCCAAAGCGCTGAAAAGTCCTTCCTCCTCGATACCGCGTGCGAGCGGGCCGGGAAGCCGAACGTGGTCCTTGGCCGCCTGCACAGTGTCCTGATCACCAAAGAAATCGGCGACCAGCGGCTGAAAACCGCCGCGGCGCGCCGATTGTGCCAGGGCGCGGCCCGAAATCGCCGCGATGAGAATGGAATCGCCTTCAGCCATTGAGCTCGCGGGCCAGCGCGAAGGCTTCGCGAAAATCGAATTGGACGGCTTTTGTCGCTGCGATCATTTTTTGAAACAGGCCGAATTCCGATCGGTATTTGATGTTGCCGACTGTCAACGGACCCAATCCCAACGTGCCGTGGGGCGTGATGTCTTGGCCGTTTGCCTGCATGTCCAGGCCCTCGACGCCGGTCGGCGGAACCGCGTTCACGTCGGCGACGATCAAGAGCTGCTTCGCCGCAGCGAGTTGGGCCTTTGAGAGGATCGCCACGCCGGCGCGGCCGGCACAGAAAGCCGCTTCGGATTCGGCGAGAATGGCCGACTTCTTACCGTCATCACTGCCGTCCGCAGCCCGCACGTCCACGTTAAAGCGACGTTTGATCTCCCGGGCCGCGTCATCAACGCGTTTGATGCCGTCATAACCGACAAGCGTGACGTCGCTGCCTTGCAGCGCGGCAATGACCGCCGATGCGAAGCCGACGACGCCAGTGGCGCCGAAGACCGCAACCTTGAGACCCCCAAGATTGCGCCGCTTCCTGTCCTTCAAGATTTTCTCGACGCACGCCACCATTGCGGCCGCTGTGGTGAACGAGCCGGCCGGATCGGCAAAGAGCGAAATAGCGAATGGGGGCACCAACGCCTTCTTGGCTTGCGCCAGCATGTCGAGCGCAACGCTGGCATTCTTGCCGCCGAAGTACATCGCGGTGCGGGCACCAAGTTTCGGCGGTCGCGAGAAGATCGCATCCTGAACCAGTGCGGTTACTTCCTCGAGCGTCACGTTCGTATAGGTGAGAGCTGCGTCGTAGCCGGCGTCCAGCGCCATGTTCACGTCGAATGGACTG
>JASHXZ010000074.1 GCA_030043285.1 Xanthobacteraceae bacterium
GCGAAGTACTGGAACCACATGTGGTGCTGAACGTAGTCGTTGATGTTGGCGCCGATGACGCTCGAGAAAGTGCTCCGCTGACAACCGGTGGTGCCATTGGCGTTGACCGCTTGTAGATTGAAGCCGCCCATGAAGCCGCCCCAACTGATGTCGGCCGCATTGAGCAGATCGCCGATGTTCTTGCTGGTCATCTGCACCGTCTTTGACGTGCTCGAACAGACATCGAAAGCGGGATCGCTGTCGCCAATCTGGGTCAAGCCACCTTGGCCGTCGGCGACCTCCTGCGATGCGCTCAGCGACCCGACCTTGATCACCGCGCCGTTCGTCTGACCGGAGACCACTTCGAGCGCACCCGGCGTCGACGGGCCGTAAGTGTCCGTGTAGGCGTTGTCGCTCAGTGCAAAATACTGGGCGTAGTTCCAGATCGCCATCACGGTATTGCCGTCGAAATAGCCCATCACTTGGCCCTTGGTGCCAAAGGCGCCGACGCCGCCGGTTGTGCCGTTGCCGGTAAATTCCGGAAACAGATCGGCCTTGCCGTTATCGTAGGCGTCTTGCTCCGCCGTATAGCCGTGGTTTTGATCCGCGGTGTTGGCCTGCGTCCGATCGAGACGGAACGGGTTTGTCGCACCGGCGCCGTTTGCCGGATTCAAATTCGGGTTGTTGGTGAGCAGATTGGCCGTAGCGAGATTATTCACCCGCGGCGTCCTGTTGCTGGCTTTGAACGGGATTTCGCCCGGCGGGTTTCCCGCGTTCGGGTAGGTCGCGAAATAATGGTCGAACGACCGGTTTTCATTGAAAATGACTACCAGATGCCTGATCGGCGTCGCGGTGCGATGATCGCGGCCGTGACCGTTATCATGATCTGGATCGGCGAGAACTGAACCGCCGCAAACCGCGGCAGCCGCAATCAAAGACACCGCGGCCGTGGAAAGCAAAAACCTTTTCATCGGATCCCCCGTCGTTGACGACGAAGGCATGTAAAGCTTTGCGGGATGACGGCCGGATGTCTTGTCGATGACGATGCGCGCGCCCATGCGATGACCGCATGGACACATTCAAGAAACGCGGTGGACTGTCATCGACCCGTTAAACCTCCTTCACAAACGAGCTGATGTGATTAGAGTGGCCAATCGACATGGCAGCGCGCGTCCTCATAATTGGCGGTTATGGCAATTTCGGCAGCTATATTGCCCGCAACCTTAAGAGCGATGCCGATATCCGGGTGCTGATCGGCGGGCGATCCTTGGCGAAGGCGCGCAGCTTCGCCGCTTCTTTGGATGCTTTCCATTCAGCCGAAGGTTATTCGTTCGATATCGATGGAGATCTTGCCGCCGCGTTCGCGCGTATCGCACCCGATATCGTTGTCCACACCGCCGGCCCGTTCCAGAAGCAGGATCATCGCGTCGCCCGCGCGTGCCTTACCCAAGGCTGCCACTATCTCGATCTTGCCGATGCGCGCGATTTCGTAGCGACGATCGACCGGCTCGATGCCGAGGCGAGAGCAAAGAATGTGCTTGTGGTCAGCGGGGCAAGCACCGTCCCGTGCCTGACGGCAGCGGTGATCGACGCTTATGTTCCGGTATTTGCGCGGTTGGAAGCGGTCGATTACGGCATCAGCACGGCTCAGCGCGCCAATCCCGGTCTTGCGACTGCCTCGGCGGTACTCAGCTACGTCGGCAAGCCGATGACGATGCTGCGCAACGGCAAAATGAAGGTCGTTTACGGCTGGGAGGACACGCACGCAGAACACTATCCGGAGCTCGGTTGGCGCCTGTTCGGCAATTGCGAGATTCCCGACTTGACCCTGTTTCCGACACGTTATCCGACCCTCAAATCCATGCGCTTTGCCGCCGGGCACGAGCTCAAGCTGCTGCATATAGGCACGCGCGTGTTGGGCGCTCTGGTGCGGCTGGGCCTCATCCGCTCCCTCGATAACAAAGTCCGAGGACTGCAGCGGCTTGCGTTCCTGTTCGACCGCTTCGGCTCGGGGCGCAGCGGTTTCCACATGATCCTTTCCGGCATCGGCCGTGACGGTGACGCACTGAATCGCCGCTTTGTGATAGTCGCGCGCTCCGGCCACGGCCGTTACATTCCCTGCATGCCAGCGATCATCATGACCCGCCGGCTGGCGAAGGGAGCGGCGCCGCAACGTGGTGCAATGCCCTGCGTCGGCCTGATCAATCTCGATACTTACTTGGCCGCGATCGAAGGGCTCGACATCAGTATCATCAGAGACACCACCAATGCCTGAGGTCTCCAGGAGCCGGTTCAGCTACCGCGACGATCGGTCGGTGCCCGCTTTCGATGATAGCCGGGCCTTGTTCGTGTTCGATGGCGTCTGCGTTCTCTGTTCGGGCAGCGCGAGCTGGATCATGCGACACGACAGGAAAGCATTGCTTAATCTCACGGCCGCGCAAGGAGCGCTCGGCCGGGCGCTCTACACGCATTACGCTATCGAAATGGACGAGAGTTATCTGTTGATCGCCGATGGCCGCGCCTATAGCGCTTCGCGCGGTTACCTCGAACTGTTCCGGATATTGGGCGGCTGGTACCATATCCTCCGCATCGCCGTCGTGGTTCCGGAACGCTTTCGCGATTGGCTTTATGCTCTCATAGCGCGCAATCGGTATCGCTGGTTCGGGAAAACCGATTATTGCGTACTGCTGACTCCAGAGCAGCGGCACCGGCTATTGTGACGGCGAAGCATGCCTTGCTCCACCATCACAGCTTGATGTCGGCGAACTTGATCACCTTGGCCCATTTTCCGTCGATTGCCGGCCGAACTGAAGCTTGCGTCATGCTCCGGCGACTGGCTCGACGGGGGCTAATTGGATTTGGGGTGCCGCCTCATTTGCGCTGTGCTTCCGGTGGGGTTCGGTTGCCCGGTAGATAATGGACCGCGCCGGTCGGCGTAAACTTGATGACCAAGCCGGTCTCGATTTCGGTGCTCCGGCCGTCAATCTCATAGGGTTTCAATTTCCACTGTTCCAGTGCCCTTTCGATGCTGTCGCGCTGCCCGCTCGTAGCCCGAATAACATCCACATGTTCGACGCTGCCATCGCCGCCAACGATAATGCGAACCGGGATCGGAACAAAAGTCGGGACAACCGCGGCCGGATCGACTTTGCGCAGCAGATGCTCGGCGTCCGCGTAGCCGGCGATGCACACTGGATCGACCCGTGCGGTCTCCTCGTCGTCCGCCGGACCAAGCCTGTTCAAGCTGAGCGCAAGCGTCGAAAGCAACGCGGGACTTCTGGCGGTCAGGTTGAAACTGACAAAGTGACACCGGATCTTGGTGGTCAATGTGCTGCGAAACAGCCCAACGCCGCTGAAGTCAACGCGGCCGAAGCGGCGGCCGGCAATCTGCACTGCCGACGGCAGCCGATCGATTTTCATGCCGTCGACCTTCGCCATGGCGCGGTCGAACGCGTTAGTCATCGCCATCACATCGCCGCTCGGCTTGGCGGCAAAGAAGCTATCTTGTGCCGCGATCAATATGGTCCCGGTCAGTTCACCTGCTGGGAAAAAGTTGCCAAGCACATAATAGCCGGACATCGAAGGGCTCGGTCCGGCCGGTCCCGCGATCCAGCCGGGCGGCAGGGGATACGACAAATTGAAATATTCGCTTTTGAATACGCCATCTGCAACCGCAACATCATCGGGATTTGCCAGCGGCATGGTGGCGGCACTACTCCGCCACACCATCGCGCTGGCCAGACATACGCAGACAGCGACTGGCAACAGCCTGCGCATGCACCGGCTGCGATAATCAGAGCGACCGCAAAAAGTCCAGCAGATCCTGCTTGGATTGCGGCGGCAAGAGATCGAAATTGTTTATCACCGCATTAGCCTCCGATTGCGGGCTCGCGTGGTCAAGAATCGCTTGAACCAAGTCGGTGGTGCGGCCGTCATGCAGGAAGAAGATGCGCTGCCCGACTCCCCACAAAGGAGCAGTCCGGAATTCCTGCCCATTGGCAACGCCCTGCGTAACGCGGTCGGCCAACCCGTAGCCCATATTGTGGACTGCAAAATCGCTGTACGGGTTTAAGGTCACCTCGCAGCTTGCCGACGATCCTGCCGGCGTCGGCGGGCAGTTGCTGCTGCTGTCCAGGAAGGCGAGCCCATTTACCGCTGTCTCTTGCTGCGTCACGTGGCAGGCCTGACAGCCGATGTTATTGAAGACCACGCTGCCGCGGATCGCGGAGGCCGACGCCGACGTGACCGGCATCGGCGGGGCGCTGAGACGCATAAAGGTGGAAAAGTTGACAATGCCGGTCGAAAAGTCGGACGCGGTGCTTCCGGTGGGAGGCGAAACCGGGTCCTGGGTGCCGAAAACAGTCATGTCTTCCGGCAGCACGTTGAACTGGCAGCTCGGGGTCGTTTCATTGTCACGTTTGTTGGGAAACAGCTCGTTGGTCACGCCCATCTCGACGAGGTAAGCTTCGCCTGAAAACATCAGCAAAGACTTGTCTTGCGCCTTCCAGCCAAATCGAGTGATCGTGCCGTCATTGGCACTGATATTGAAATGCCCGGAAACCCCTAACTGGGATTTCAGCACCTGATTTGAATTGAAAGCCGTGGCAAGGTTGAGGTCGGAGATGCCCTCGACCAATCCAAGGCCGAAAGTGGGCGTAGGAATGCGGAAAATGACATTGTTGGCGGCGAGCGCCGCGGGGAAATCCTCCTGTTGGATATTGCAACCGGGCGCATCCGAGCGCCCACTTATGACGTACAGTTCGTGCACCTGGCCGTCGGGCGTGCCATCCGGATTGAGCACGAAGCGCGCTTCGCGGACAGGCCCATTCTTGGCGATAAACGGCGGCACGACATTGTCGGCGCCATGCAGGGTAGCGATGGCGACCTGGGGATTGACCATCGGGCTTGTGCCGCCGACGGCGGGCTGCGCATGACAGCCGGCACATTGGTTGAGATTGAATCGCGGACCTAACCCTGGTCCGCCATCTGTCACGCCAAGCGCCGCCCCATCGTTGATGCCGCCCGTTACGGAAAAGACCGAAGTAAAGAACACTTGGGCTGCGTTAAAAAAAGCTTGTCCGCAGCCGGGGCTAACGCCGCATGTGATGAGGTTGGGAAGCGGCCCGCCGGCCCCTGGGGGACCACCGCGCACGCCCGGATCCTGCTGAGCCAATGCCGCCCCGGATACGGCGAACGCTCCCACCGCAAAAGCAAGGCTCGACAATAAAGCTGAGCAACCGGAGCGGTCCCCCGACATGGCTTACCTCCCCTATAAGTTGTATGAATCTTTAGGTTGATTAAAGCCGAGGTGCACCGAAAAAGCAAGCGTCGCTGACGACCGAGCCGTCGCGACCCTATAAAGTCGAGCCGACGAGGATGGTGTCGCGCTACACTCTGTCGGAAAGCGGGCACTTAGCCGATGTGGACCATGTCCGCTTTAGTGGTCGCAAAGGCGGGCATACGCGACATCACCGGTACTGGACTGGAACGTCGCTTCCGACCCGACTCGGAAGTCGACCGTTTGGGTCTTCAGTATCTGGCGGCGAGCTTCCACCAATACATCAACGAATAGATAACGTAGGGGACAGCCAGGATCGGGAACACCCACACCAGCCAGAGCGGAATCTTTTTGGTGATGCGCTCGGGAGTGAGCATGGCGATGATGCCAAGCGCGGCGGCGATGATGAGGGTGGTCAACGTCCAGCCGTACCAAAGCATGTTCGGCCCGGCGTTGGGGCGCGCCGCCTCGAGTCCCCAGACCAGGCGACCAATCGCCGGCCAGTACGTGACCAGCGGATAGTTGAAGTATTGGACCAAGCAGTAGATCACGGGGCCGCAAATGGAAAAGGTTGTCGCGAACGCCCTGAATTTGCTCGACTGCGCCAATGATGACGTGGGTTGCGTCGTTCCGGA
>JASHXZ010000075.1 GCA_030043285.1 Xanthobacteraceae bacterium
CAGTCCGGCATTGCGGCTCGCCGGATTGTTGGCCCCGCGGCCAAGTCCGATAAGAAAAGCGGAGCCGGCGAGCCACGCATAGGGTGCGATGCCGCCGGCCGGGCTAAGCGCAAGCAGCAGCATCCCGGTCGCAGTCACGACCCCGCCGACATAGAGCGGTCGCCGGTAGCCCGTGCGCCGCAAAGCGAATGCGGCCACGACCGACAGCATGATCGCGGCGGCGCCTTGGGCGATCAGCAATGTGCCGGAGTCGAGCGCGTCGATGTCGTAGCGATTCCTGGCGTAGAGCGGGACGAGCGCTACCACGCCCGAGGTAACGCCGCCGTAGAGTGCGTTGACGAGATTGATGGTGCCGAAGCCTGACCCGCTGATAAAGCGCGGGGCGATGAACGGGTAGGTCGCGCGGTTGATGTGACGAAAGAACAGCCATAGAGCGACAATCGCGATGGCCAGCGGCACCACGAACGCGGGCGACAAGGCTTGCGCACTCCTTTCGGCCAAATAAGTGACGGCGAGCATTCCGGCGAGCAGGCCGCCGCCAAGCAGTGCCATACCGGTCGCGTCCATTCGCGGCGGGCTGCCTCCGAGCCGCGTGCGATCCCGCGGCACGTAGTATAGCGCCAGCACGACGACCGCGATGCCGATCGGCACGTTGACCAAAAAGATGCCGCGCCACGTCCAGTATGAGACGAACAGGCCGCCGAAGATCGGCCCGATCATCGCGCCGATCGAAAAGATACTGCCGAACAAGCTGACCGCGCGGTCGCGGGCGTCGCCGAAGTAATCGACGATGATCTGGGTCGCCGAGGGCGTGAAGCCCGCTCCGCCGGCCGCCTGGATCCCGCGCAACGCGACGAGCACATAGATGTTGTCGGCGAGGCCGCAGCACAGCGACGCGATGGTGAAGGCGAGGACGGAACCGACGAAGACCCGGCGGCTGCCGTACTGCTCGCTGAGCTTGCCGCTGACCGGCAGGATTATGACAAAGCCGAGCGAATACGCCGTGATGGTCCAGCCGGCCCAGTCGATCGATGTATGCAACTCACGCCGCAGGGTATGCAACGCGGTCGCCACGATCGTCGAGTCGATCGACATCATCAGCAAGGCAAGCGCGACGATGGCGAAAACCCAGCCGCGGTGAACGGGCTTGGTCTCCCTCCGAGGACGCAAAAAAGCCTCGGCCGTACGGACTTCGTGCTGGACAGCCATATTAAGTCTAATATCAGTCGATCGAGATTCGAGTCCCTCCACTCCTGCGCGCCAGCCATGCCGGTGCGGGCGCAGCGAAGCAACCGCTCGTACCTTTTGTGCCGCCAGGACGAGGGCTGAGGTTGCCGCCTGACGTGGCAAGCCAGCCGGGTTGAATGTCAGCCCGCTAACCTCCGATCAAGGATCCCGCTGGACATTGCTGCGGCGTCCCCGGCTGCGGCAAGCTGTTATAGGCATTTGCGACGATGTCGATGATGTCGTTGTTGAGCGCCGAGTTGACAACCACGACCACCGGCACATTGCACTTGAAGACGCCCAAATAGGTCCAGATGTTCGCCGTAGGGTTGCCGTCTACGCTCCCAGGGATGTTTCCATTCTTGCACAGCGCCTGCGGCGGGAGGTGTGGGGTGGGTAGAGGCGCTAGGCGCGCCATGCCGACGTCTTCGTCGTCGGCTCGCCAGACCGCGTCGGCTTTAGCTGCGCTTCGCCCACACAGTGCTTGCTACAGGACGTCCGCAGAGTGCCACGGCGAGGCGGAGCAGGTTTCGGGTGGCTTTCGCCGCGACCTTTTGGTGTCGTCGCCCTCTTAAGCTGAGAAAACCGAAGGTGAAACATGGGCACCAAGGCCTATGGGACGGTCAGTCCCGAGCGACAGAAGGCGATGAGCGGGCTGGAGTTCGTTAAGGGCCTTGCCAGCGGAGCGCTGCCGCTCAACATGATCGCCCAAACCCTGGGCTATGACGTGATAGAGGCCGAATGCGGCCGCGTCGTCATCGCGGTCGAACCAACAGACGCCCACCTCAATCCGTGGGGCACGGTGCACGGCGGTCTCACAGCGACTATTCTCGATAGCTGCATGGGCCTCGCCGTCAATTCGACGCTGGAAAAGGGTGTTGGCAGTACGACGCTTGAGTTCAAGATTTCGCTCGTCCGAGCCATCACCCCGCAGACGGGTCAAATCTGGGCCGAAGGCAAAGTTCTCGCCTGCGGCCGGCGGGTCGGCACTGCAGAAGGTCGCGTTACTGACAGCAAGGGCCGATTGCTCGCACACGGTACGACGACGTGCCTCATTTTCCCGCGCTAGCAATCGCACGTTTCAGGCGAGGCGGCATTGCGGTGACATCCGCTTGGGGCAGGGCGCAAAGCGCCGTGCCCGCGGTTTCGTGCCCTCACGACGTATTCAAGCCACAACACGATGCCGGCGGTTGGTCGATCTCCTGACCCATCCGCCGGCGCCTTCTCGTCGCCCCTCGTGGGACGTGGTCCGCTCAGTCTATCTGCTAGCGACCGGCCCGGGCGTGTAATGATCGCCCGGCAGCGGTGTAACCTTGACGTTATTGATCAGCCCACGTTGCAGGGACGGATCGAAATAGTGCATCGTTTGTCTATTGAAATCGATGACGCGGCCCGGTTCGAGCGGTCCAACGTCGTTTATTTTGACAATGACCTTCTTACCGCCGCCGTCAACAAGAGCATACCGGGGCTTGCCACCATGGACTCCGCCAAACCTGCCACGCAGTTTCATTTGGATCGCAGCGGTCCACGCCGACGGATTATAGCGCTCGCCGGAAGCCGTCACACCGGTGCCGGACTTATAGCCGCCGGGCCGCGTCGGATCGTACATTGATGCCGCGCCAACAATCGCTGCGCTCCTTGCACCCGTAGCAACATCGCCAACTTCAGTTCGTGCCATAGCAGCAGACGTACAGACAAGAAGAACTCCCGCGCCGCAAAGAGCGGCGCTCAAACGCATCGCCATTTAGATACTCCTGGATGGGCCCCCGCAGGGCCTGCGTCGCGAATATGGTTAGGGTGACAGGGCGGGGGTCATGGAATTGAGGCCAATTATTTGCGTATTCGGGTCACCGCCGAAAAATCAGGTGACAATTATTTGCGGTTCGGCGCCACTGAACATTAAAGGCGCGTAACGTTGACGAATTTTAAGGTGGCAACGACGCCATTTGTGCCGCGCAAGGGGTAGCGCGTTGGCGGTCGCGTTATGGATCGTTGAAGCGCGCAGATCAGTTGAGCGCACCGCAACCCATCCCAC
>JASHXZ010000076.1 GCA_030043285.1 Xanthobacteraceae bacterium
GCCGCGCTTTCATTTCGGCCTGCCATTTCGCGCCGCCACGATCTGGAGCGAGCTTGACAACGCCGGCGTGACCGACGTGACCGGGGCCTGGCAGCACGTATCCCAGCTGATGACGGTGGTAGCGCTGCGCCAGCGCTACGACGGTCATGCCAAGCGCGCCGGCCTGGTCGCCGCGGCGCACAGCTACATGGCGCGCATCGTCGTGGTGGTGGACGACGACATCGATCCGTCGAACCTCGCCGACGTGATGTGGGCGGTGACGACCCGCTGCGAGCCGTCGGAAAACATCGACGTGCTGCGCAACGCCTGGAGCTCGGCGCTCGATCCGCGCATCGCGCCGGCCGACAAGGAGCGCGGCGTCACATCCCATTCCAAGGCGATCATCGAAGCCTGCCGCCCGTTCGCCTGGCGCGACAAATTCCCGACGCCCTCGGCGCTGTCCGCCGCGGAGGCGAGGGCGATCGAGGAGAAGTGGGGGAAGCTGCTTTAAGTCTCGCGCAAGTCATGCTTGCCGGTCTTCGACGTTCCACACATCCGTTGACTTCCACATTTATGTGGAGGATACTATTTTATGAATTCGCAGGAACTGCGCCGGTTCTTAGCGTCGAAAGGCTGCACATTCGAGACCCACAAGGGCGGCAGCGGCCATGTGACGGTTCGGCGTGGCGATCGGAAATCGCAGCTGCCGATGCATGGCAGTCGCAGGGAACTGGGCAAGGGTTTGGTGAGCAAAATTCTCAAGGATCTGGGACTGAAATAATGCTCGGCTATCGGATCAAGCTCGAATCAGATGACAATGGCACGCTTTTGGCCACTTGCCCCGCGCTTCCGGAAGTCACGACATTTGGCGACGATGAAGCCGACGCAATGCGGCGCGCTGTTGGCGCGATCGAAGAGGCAATAGCAGCACGCATGGCGGATAGAGAAGACGTTCCCGAGGGTCACCGGCGTGGCCCTCACCTTGTTCGCCTACCTGCGCTGACGGTGCTCAAGATCGAGCTTTACCGGGAACTGCGCGAGGAGGGTATCACCCGCGCCGAACTTGCGCGACGCTTGGGCTGGAAGCGAGAGTCGGTCGATCGGTTGTTTCGCCTTGACCATGCGTCACGGCTTGAGCAACTCGAAGCGGCTTTCGCGGCGCTCGGCAGAGCCGTGTCGATATCGGTGCACGCGGCAGCCTGACGGCTTACTCCACCGCGTTCGCCGAACTCAGGCTGTCGATCAGCGACGAGCGGTAGAGAAATTTCTTGTGCCGCGCGACGTCCTCCGAGGTGCGGCGCAAGTCGTCCAGATGCTGGCGGCGGGCCGCCGGGTCTTTTTCCTCGAGCTTACGCTTGTTCTCGATGGTCTGCGCCTGCACGTAATCGATCTGGGCGGTGCGGCGCTGCCGCGTGTAGCGGTCGAGCACGCGCTCGTCGGCGCGGCCGAACCACACGTCGGCAAGTTTTTCGGCGAGATTGACGGCGTCGTGGAGGCCGCCGTTCATGCCCATGCCGCCGATCGGATTGTTGACGTGGGCGCAATCGCCGGCGAGCAGCACCCGGCCCTTGTTGAAGGTCGCGGCGACGCGCTGGTGCACGGCGTAGAGCGCATAATATGGAATGTCGTAATCGCCGCTCTTCTGATAAATGCTCTGCAGGCGGCGCTGGATGCCGGCCATGCCGAGCGCCGCCTCGTCGGTCTCGGCTTCCCGCACCGGCAGCACGCCGCGCCAAATGCCCGGCGGCCCGTAGCCTTTGACCTTGAACAGGTTGAGCCATTCGTCGGGATCGAAGAAATAATTGCGCGTGCAGTAACCTTTGCCGATGGTGCCGAAGTCGAACGTGGTGCCGATCTTGATGAAACGCTCCGGATAGGTGAATCCTTCGAACGCGATTTGCGCGGCGCGCCGCACCGTGCTGCTGCCGCCGTCGGTGCCGATGAGATACTTGCCGCGCAGCGTTTCGGTTTCGCCGGCGGCGTTGCTGACCGTCGCCTCGACGGCGTCGGCGGTCTGCGTCAGCCCGAGGAATTTGGTCGAGAAGCGAACCTCGCCGATGCCGCTTGCCCGGATGTGCGGCAGCGCCGCATGCACGAGCTTGTACTGCTCCCACTGCACCACATACGGATAGGGGACTTCGCCCTTGAGCAGGCTGATGTCGAACGCCGCGATCAAGTCGCCGGTCTCGCGCTCGCGGAATTGGAACAGCGGCGCTTCCATGCCGCCGGACGGCTCGTTCGAGAACATCTCCTTCTCGAGGCCCAGCTCGACCAGCATCGCCACCGTCGGCGGATGAATGGTGGCGGCGCGCTGGTCCTCGGCGGCGTCGGGCAATTGCTCGATCAGCGTGACCGGAACGCCTTTCTTGATCAGCGCCAAGGTCATCACGGCGCCGACCGGGCCGCAGCCGGAAACGATCACGCGATTGTCGGTTTGCATCATTGTCATCTGCTAAGCGTAACCTGCAGTTTGATCCACTGATCGTCATTGCGAGCGAAGCGAAGCAATCCAGGGGCGGGGTGCACCGACTCCTGGATTGCTTCGTCGCTTCGCTCCTCGCAATGACGAGGTTTACACCTTCGACATATCGAAGGTCGAGGGATGGAATAGCTCCGCGATCGGCGGCTTGCGCTCGATCAGGCCCTGCTCGAAGGCGTATTGCGTCAAGGCGTCGATCTCCGGCCGGTTTTCATCGATGCCGTAGCGCCAGAAATCCTCGCCCATGATCGCCGCCGTCTCGTTGGTCTCGGCCTCGAGCCAGGGCAGCGTCACCATCAGTGCGTTGACGTCGCGCAGGTCGATCATCGCCAAGGCCTTGGCCTCGCAGAACGCCTTGTAGACGCTGGTCGCGAGCCACGGATATTTTTCGCACAGCGAGCGGCGGATGCCGATCAGGTGCATGATCGGGAACAGCTTGGTCTTTTTGTAATACGCCTGCTCGGCGGCGCGGGTGTCGGGAAACAGCCGCCCGATGTGCGGCTCGCCATTGAGGAACGAGGACGGCGCGCGGGCGGTGAACAGCGCGTCGAGCTCGCCGGCGCGCAGCATGCCGACCAGCGTCTTATCGTCGCCGATCGGCTGCAGGTCGAGACCGGGGATGGCCTTGAGCGGCGTGCGCTCATGGCGGCCGGCCTGCTCCTGGCCGCCGCTGCGCCAATGGATTTCCGACGGTTTGACGCCGTATTCGTGCTGCATGATGCCGCGCATCCAGACCACCGCGGTGATCTGATATTCCGGCACGCCGATGCGCTTGCCGCGCAGATCCGCAG
>JASHXZ010000077.1 GCA_030043285.1 Xanthobacteraceae bacterium
TAACGGGCCCGAAGGCGCGATCTATAGTGGTTGTGCCTTCCGGATGGGCTTGATCCGGCGCCCACAACCCGACACATAATTCCTTGTCCGCTCGCGGCAGGCACACAACGGCTCAAGCGGACAGGGATCGAGACCCTGCCGCAGAAGGAATTGCCAGATGCCGTCCGTGAGCGACTGGAAGATTCCGTCCGCCGCCCAGCCGAAACCCGGCGATTACGGCTACGACCTCGATCATGCGCTCAGCGCTGTGGTCGGGCTGCGCGCGATCATTCCGTCGGACGCTTTCACCGCGGACACGCTGGGCACCGAGCGCGCCGGCCACGGCGTGTTCATTCGCGACAACGGTCTTGTCCTCACCATCGGTTATTTGATCACCGAGGCGGAAACGATTTGGCTCACCTTGAGCGACGGCCGCTCGGTGCCGGGTCACGCGCTCGGCTACGATCAGGAAACCGGGTTCGGCCTCGTTCAGGCGCTCGCCAAGATCGACGTGCCGGCGCTCGAGATCGGCCGTTCGTCGGCCGCGTCGGTCGGCGAGCGGGTGGTGGTTGGCGGCGCCGGCGGTCGCGCCCGCTCGGTCGCGGCGCGCATCGTCGCCAAGCAGGAATTCGCCGGCTATTGGGAATACGTGCTCGACGAGGCGATCTTCACCGCGCCGGCGCATCCGAACTGGGGCGGCACCGCCCTGATCGGGCCGCAAGGCCACCTGCTCGGCATCGGCTCGTTGCAGCTGCAGCACGCCGTCGACAAGGACCAGCCGCAGAACATCAACATGATCGTGCCGATCGATCTGTTGGAGCCGGTGTTCGACGATTTGCTCAAGACCGGGCGCCGCTCCGGCCCGCCGCGGCCGTGGCTCGGCCTCTACGCCACCGAAGTGGAGAACCGGCTCGTCGTCGTCGGGCTTGCCGACCGCGGCCCGGCCAAGAAAGCCGATATACGCAACGGCGACATCGTGCTCTCGGTCGCCGGCAATGAGGTGAGCGACCTCGCCGGCTTCTTCCGCCGCATCTGGGCGCAAGGCCAAGCCGGCGTCCAGGTGCCGCTGACCATCTACCGCGACGGCACCACCATGGACGTGCGCGTCAAGTCAAGCGAGCGCAACCGGTTTCTCAAAGGGCCGAGTTTGCATTAGCGGCGCGCGGTATATCGTCGATCTCGGTCGTATGGAGCGAATCGCCGACGCGGTACTCGGCAAACCAGTCGCGCCAGGCATCCGGCGATGCTGATACCAGCAGGTCTCCGCGAGCATCATCCGCTTCCAGCGCAACCACGGCCCCTGTGTCGGGCGCGATGCACACTTCGCTCGAAGGCTTGAACAGCTTCGGCGACAGCGTGATCACAGAGATGGTATTGTCAGCGCCGCCGGAGACGACGACATCCTTGCCGCCCATATGGGCCACCGCGACGCTGTTGACCGCACGCCGATGCCCTTCGAGCACGGCGAGCGGCTTGCCGCTGGCGAGATCGAACACGCGGATGGTGTTGTCATCGCCGCCGGAGACGACGACATCCTTGCCGCCCACATGGGCCACCGCGACGCTGTTGACCGCACTCTGATGCCCTTCGAGCACGGCGAGCGGCTTGCCGCTGGCGAGATCGAACACGCGGATGGTGTTGTCATAGCCGCCGGACACGACGACATCCTTGCCGCCCCCATGGGCCACCGCGACGCTGATGACCCAATGCTGATGCCCTTCGAGCACGGCAAGCGGCTTGCCGCTGGCGAGATCGAACACGCGGATGGTTTTGTCAGCGCCGCCGGAGACGACGACATCCTTGCCGCCCCCATGGGCCACCGCGACGCTGTTGACCAAACTCCGATGCCCTTCGAGCACGGCGAGCAGCTTGCCGCTGGCGAGATCGAACACGCGGATAGTTTTGTCATCGCCGCCGGAGACGACGACATCCTTGCCGCCCACATGGGCCACCGCGACGCTCATGACCGAACTCCGATGCCCTTCGAGCACGGCGAGCGGCTTGCCGCTGGCGAGATCGAACACGCGGATGGTGTTGTCATCGCCGCCGGAGACGACGACATCCTTGCCGCCCACATGGGCGACAGCGATCACGTTGCTCGATAGCGAGTGCCGAACAAGCCGCCAACTCAGTGCATCGCGGGCGATGCCGGGCTGCGGACGCCAAGCCTGCCCCGCGCGGAAGCAATTGATTGCGCGTGCTCCCCGCAGTTCGGTCCGATCGAGGGCGCCGCCGGGAATATGGCAGTCGCGCCAGAATGACCCGCTCAGATTCGACGTGCCGAAATCAGCGCCATTCAGTTGACAGCCGAGCCACCGGCCCATCGGCGCCTCCGCACCGTCAAAATTCGAGTTCGTCAAATCGGCATTGAGGAATTCTGTCTGGTGGAGTTGAGCGCCCCGCCAGATACTGCGTTGGAGCGGCAGCAAGCGGCCGGGCGCTCCGGCAAGGACCTGCCGCCGAAGCTCAAATCCCGAAAGATCGATCTGGTCGGCGCGCGGGAGCTCCGATCCGGCTCGGTGCGTAGCGAGCCACGCGGCAAAAGCGAGCTTCCGCACGGCCAGTGGGCGGCCCGTCTCCATCAGCTTGACGAATTGCGCTTCGAACTCCCGGCGTTCCGGCGCGTCTTCAATCGCATGACGCTGGAGCAGAAACGTGAGCGTTTCGGCGGTCGGCAGCGAAACGTCCCAGGCAATCTCCGCGCCGCCCTCGCGTGCCGCAGCGTAGAGCGCCGAGGCCAAGAAATACTCGCGAATCGACATATGGGCGAAACGAAAGGACTTTTCGCCGGGCCGCACCAGCAGGCTGGCATTGCGCAAGTCTTGGGCGAAAACTTCCGACAGCTTCACCGCATCCATGCCCTTCAATGCGGAAGCCAATCTCGGCACCGTCATAATGTGGTTCTGAAACCACTCGTCCAGCTTGTCATTGCCGATTTCGGATTGCTGGCGTTTGTGCAGATAGAGTGCGAGCGACTGAAGCAGAGAGCGTTTCTCGCGCGGCGGAATGATGTGCTTCGGATTGTCGCGCTCGAAAACCTGATCGACGAAAATGTCATACAGGCGGGTGAGATTGATGATCCGGCCGGCCAGCTTTTCTCGTTCGATCTGTTCGAAAGTCTCGCGAATAAAGCGCAGCAGAATCGGCCGCTCGGCGAGTTCGGGCAGATTGTAGGTCTCGCCGATCAACGCAAGGGCGCGCTCGGCCTGCCGATCGCCGAGATGCAGCTTGAGGTATTCTTCGATCTGCTTTTCGTCGAACGGCAGCATGAAATACGCCGCAACGTCGGTATCCGCCTCCAGGCGCGAGCGTTCCATTCCGGTCAAGAAGGCGCGCTGTGCCGCCACGTCGCGGAAATAATGGGTGCGGCACGACACGATCAGGCGCGGGCCGGCCATCGCTTCTTGTTTTGCTCCGCCTCGCCTCGCCTCGCGGCGGCGCTTATTGTCGGCGACCCAGTATTCGCTGGGGACGATAGAAAGCAGCTCGCGGTAAAGCTTGATAGCGGCCTCGTGGGACAGCTTGTTGGTAATCTCGTCGAGCCCGTCGAACACGACGATAGCCGCATGCTCGCGGGCGAACTTGATCGCTTCCTTGGCGCTCGGTGCTTCGTCTCCGGCCTTGCGCAGCATCTGCTCGACGAGGGCCTCCAGATCGGCGCGTCCGTCGTCCGGAACACGGTCGATATCCCGGAGATCGAAATAGATCGGCAACGGCAGCTTTGGGTCGTTTATTCGCAATTCAAGCAGCTTCTGCGTGAAGAGCTGGCAGGCAACGGTCTTGCCCATGCCGAATTCGCCGAGCAGGGCGATGAGGCGGGGAGCGTTGCAGTCGGATTTCGATGCCCAATCGATCAGGTGCGACACGATCGCCACGCCGTCCCTGGTGTCTCTCCCGGACTCTGCCGAGCCGATTTCAGGCGAAACGCGGCCGGGGCGCGCCCGCGACTCCACGACATCGTGCGGATCGGTCGGAAGCTTGCGTTCGCCGAAGAACTGTTCGGCGTCTTTCTTTTTCTTCGCGCGGGCAGCGGCGTAGTCCCGCGCTGCAATAAAGATTTGATTGGCGATCTGATCGACGAAATCGCCTCGATCCGCGATGTTGCCCCGGGACCACAGGGACACCAAATGCTCGCCTCGCGGGCCAAACTGGGCGACGCGGGTTCCGGCGGTGAACCGCTTTGGAATTTGCTCGAGCCTGATGTTTACGGGGACGACAATGCAGGACTTGTCGCCGCAATTCTCGCCTTCTTCGGTCAGGAAAAAATCGGCCTCGCGCTTGCACAGATCGCTGTATGGGTATTTGTTTGAGAGCATCAACACGCCGAGGAACGACCGCGCGCAGCCCGCATCCATCTGCGGGTTGCCCTGATCGCTGGCCTTGATGTTCCGCACGTCCTGCCAGGTCACGATCTTGGGCAGGTCCTCAAAACCGGCGGGCGGATAATCGAGCCGCTCCTTCAGCCGTTCGAAAAACTCATTCTGAATGCGTTGCTCGTCCGCATTGAGCCACGCATAGGACAGAAAAACCCAGAGAACCTCCTTCTCCGGCGCCGCACGCGGTTCGACCATCCCGCCGACGTCGACACGCGCCAACTCGTTCGACATTCCGGTGAGCGCGTCCTGCACGCGCTCCTGGTGACGCTTCTCGTCCAACGCGCCGGTCGGTTGTGCGACGACGTCGCCGCCGCTGCTGTTGAGTTCGAAGGTTGCGGTAGCTTTCGCTAGGGCAGCGTTGAGGCGCTTGAGCTGCTGGCGCAGACCCGCCGCATTTGGCGCCTTGCCGCGGCGCTGGCCCAATTCTTCGCGCAGTGCCTCGGCCTTTACGCGCGTCGCCCCCGTCGACCCGGCGAGGTGGACGAATGCCTCCAAGAGCCGTCGCGAGGCGGCCGACAGGCCGGTTTTCTTAGCCTTCAGAAACGTCTGGGCTTCATCGATCGCCGATGACATGGTGACCTCCGCGAAATTGCAAAGGTTTCCACCCGGAATTCGCGGCTGTCAAGGCCAAACGTCACAAACGTCACGATATGTGACAAAATCTAAGGCGAGCTGCGCCGCTCCGCTTCCCACAACGCCTTTAGCCCCTCCCGATACGTCGGATAGCGCAGCGTCACGCCGAGTTCGCGTTTGAGTTTGTCGTTGTTGACGCGACGGCATTCCTGCCAAAAGCTTAGGGCGAGCGGCGACATTTTGGGCGCGGCGTCCTCATAGGGGATTTCCGGCGGCGACGGTGCGCCGAGCAGCTGCGCGGCCAGCGCGAGCGGATCGCCGGCTGGCGAGGGCTCGTCGTCGGCGACGTTGAAGATGCCGGCGGCCTTGCGCGCCAGCGCGGCATCGATGGCTTGGGCGATGTCGTCGACATGGATGCGGTTGAAAACCTGGTCCGGCTTGACGATGCGGCGGGCGTCGCCGCGCGCCACTTGCGTCAGCGCATTGCGGCCGGGTCCATAGATGCCGGCGAGCCGCAGGATGGCGACGGCGATGCCGCGGCGCTTGCCAAAATCCTGCCAAACCTGCTCGGCGGCGAGCCGCTTGCGGCTGCGTTCGGAGGTCGGCCGCGGGGCTGCGTTCTCGTCGACCCAATCGCCGCGACGGTCGCCGTAGACGCCGACGGTGGACAAATAGACGACTGCGCCCAGCCGCGGCGCGCGTTCAAAAGCGTCGCCGCAGGCGCGCAGCACCGGGTCGCCGGCTTCGTCCTGCGGGATCGAGACCAGCGCCGCATCGGCTTCGCCGATGGCGTGAACAAGTTCGGGCGAGGCCGAATCGCCGTCGAACACCAGCGCCTTGAGCCGACCGGCGAGCCGCGTGCTGAGCCACGCTGCGCGTTCGGCGCCGCGGACCGTGGCGACAATGCGGGCAAAGCCGTCGCCGTAAAGTCCGACGAAATGCTCCGCCGAATAACCGAGACCGAAACAGAGAAGATTGCTCATCAAGGCTCCTCATCCGAGCCTGCAAGCGCCGCGCTCCACTCCTCAATGACATCCGGGTCCGCCTCCTTGGCGCGATAGCGTTCGGCACCGCGCGCGAGCCGCGCG
>JASHXZ010000078.1 GCA_030043285.1 Xanthobacteraceae bacterium
TGGAATTCCCGGCCTGGGACTGCCTGCCCTACGACCGGGTGTCGCCGCATGCCGCCGTGGTGGCGCAGCGCATGACCACGCTCGCTCGGCTCGCGCGCGTAAAGGGCCGCGAGCGGCCGGCGGTGCTGCTCACCACCGTCAACGCCATCCTGCAGCGCGTGCCGGCGCGCGAGGCCGTGTCGCGGCAATCGCTCGCGGCCGCGCCCGGCAACGTGCTGCCGATGGCCGGTATCACCCAATGGCTCGAGCTCAACGGTTTTACCCGCGCCTCCACGGTGCGCGAGCCGGGCGATTACGCGCTGCGCGGCGGCATTTTGGATCTGTTCCCGCCCGGCATGAATGAGCCGGTGCGGCTCGATTTTTTCGGCGACACGCTCGAATCGATCCGCAGCTTCGATCCGGAAACGCAGCGCACTAACGCCGAACTGCGCACGCTCGATCTCGTGCCGGTCGCCGAATTTCAGCTCACCACCGAGACCATCCGGGCGTTCCGCACCGGCTATGTCGCCGCATTCGGCGCCGCCGCCCCCGACGACGTGCTCTACGAGGCGGTCAGCGAAGGCCGCCGCCATGCCGGCATGGAGCACTGGCTGCCGCTGTTCCACAAACAGATGGAGACGCTGTTCGATTATGTCGCAGCAACTCCGATTATCCTCGAACCTTTGGCCGAAGAAGCCGCGCATGAGCGGCTTTCGCAGATCGTCGACTATTTCGAAGCACGGCGCGCCGCGCTTGATCGCGACGACGGCGGTGCGCCGTACAAGCCGTTGCCGCCGGACCGGCTCTATCTCGCCGAAGCCGAGTGGCGCGTGCGGCTCGATAACGGAGCGCTGGCGCGGTTGTCGCCGTTTGCCCCGCCGGACGGCGGCGCCGACACGATAGATATTGCCGCACGCACCGGACACAACTTCACCGCCGAACGCAGCGAACCCGGCAAGAACGTGTTCGAGGCCGTGACCAAACACGTCCAGGCGCTGCAAGCCGCCGGTAAGCGCGCGGCGATCGCGTTGTGGAGCGACGGTTCGCGCGAACGCATGGCGCACGTGCTCGCCGAGCACGGCCTGCACAATCTGGCGCCGGTCGCATCGTGGCCGCAGGCGCTGGCGCTGCCGCGCCCGCAAGTGGCGCTCGCCGTGCTCGGCATCGAAACCGGATTTGAAACCGCCGACGTTGCGGTGATCAGCGAGCAGGACATTCTGGGCGAGCGCCTCGTCCGCCCACGCCGCCAGTCCAAACGCGCGGAAAATTTCATCGCCGAGGTGACGGGCCTCGCCGCCGGCGATCTCGTCGTCCACGTCGATCACGGCATCGGCCGCTTCTCCGGCCTGCGCGCCATCGAGGCCGCCGGCGCGCCGCACGATTGTCTCGAGATCCACTATCAGGGCGGCGACAAGCTTTATCTGCCGGTCGAAAATATCGAGCTCCTCTCGCGCTACGGCGCGGAAGGCACCAACGTCGAGCTCGACCGGCTCGGCGGTGCGGCCTGGCAGGCACGCAAGGCGCGCATGAAGAACCGCATCCGCGAGATCGCGGGTGAGCTGATCAAGATCGCCGCGGAGCGGCAATTGCGCGAGGCGCCGCGGCTCGCGGTGGCCGCCGGCCTCTACGACGAATTCTGCGCCGGCTTCCCCTACGAGGAGACCGACGACCAGGACGCCGCCATCGCCGCCGTGCTCAACGATCTTTCAGCCGGCCGGCCGATGGATCGGCTCATTTGCGGCGACGTCGGCTTCGGCAAGACCGAGATCGCGCTGCGTGCCGCCTTCACCACGGCGATGAACGGCAAGCAGGTCGCCGTGGTGGTGCCGACCACGCTGCTGTCGCGCCAGCATTTCAAGACCTTTTCCGATCGGCTGCGCGGCTACCCGGTGCAGGTCGCGCAGGCTTCGCGCCTCGTCGCGCCGCCCGATCTCGCCAGGACCAAAAAAGGCCTCGCCGACGGCACCGTCGACATCGTCGTCGGCACCCATGCGCTCCTCGGCAGAGCAATCGCGTTCAAGGATCTCGGCCTGATCGTGGTCGACGAGGAGCAACATTTTGGCGTCGCGCATAAGGAAAAGCTGAAAAAGCTGCGCGCCGAGGTGCACGTGCTCACGCTCACCGCGACGCCGATCCCGCGCACCTTGCAGCTCGCACTCACCGGCGTGCGCGACATGTCGATCATCGCCACGCCGCCGGTCGACCGGCTCGCCGTGCGCACCTTCGTAGCGCCGTTCGATCCGGTGGTGGTGCGCGAGACGCTGCTTCGCGAGCGCTATCGCGGCGGCCAAGCGTTTTATGTCTGCCCGCGCATCGAGGACCTCGCCGAGACCAAGGCGTTTCTCGATGCCAGCGTGCCGGAGGTGAGGGTAGCGGTCGCTCACGGCCAAATGCCGGCGCGCGTGCTCGAAGACGTCATGTCGGCGTTCTACGACGGCAAGTTCGACGTGCTCCTGTCCACCGCGATCGTCGAATCCGGTCTCGACATTCCGACCGCCAACACCTTGATCGTGCACCGCGCCGATATGTTTGGTCTCGCGCAAATCTATCAGCTGCGCGGCCGCGTCGGCCGCTCGAAGCTGCGCGCCTATGCGCTGTTGACCTTGCCGGCCAACCGCAAGATCACGCTGCACGCCGAACGCCGCTTGAAGGTGCTGCAATCGCTCGACACGCTCGGCGCCGGTTTTCAGCTCGCCTCCCACGATCTCGACATCCGCGGCGCCGGCAATCTCCTCGGCGAGGAGCAGTCCGGCCACATCAAGGAAGTCGGCTACGAGCTTTATCAGCAGATGCTCGAAGAGGCGGTGCTGTCGCTCAAGGCCGGCATCAGCGCTCCGGTCGCCGACAAATGGTCGCCGCAGATCACGATCGGCACGCCGGTGCTCATCCCCGAGGATTACGTCACCGACCTGCCGGTGCGGCTTGGGCTCTACCGCCGGCTCGCCGAGATCGAGGACGAGCGCGCCATCGAAGCGTTCGCCGCCGAACTGGTCGACCGCTTCGGCCCGCTGCCCGAAGAGGTCGAGTATCTGCTCCAAGTCGTCGCCATCAAGACGCTATGCCGGCGCGCCAATGTCGAGCGCATCGAAGTCGGCCCCAAAGGCGCCGTGCTCGCGTTGCGCGACAACATCTTCTCCAACCCCGACGGCCTCATCTCTTATATCGCCAAACACCCCGTCGGCGCCCGCGTCCGCCCCGACATGAAGGTCGTGTTCTTCGACGAGTGGGAAACGCCCCAAGCGCGCCTCAAAGGCGCCGCCGGGATTTTGCGGGCGCTGGTCGGGATCGCGGAGAAGGGCAAGAAGGCGGCGTGACGCAACCCGGGCGATGTTGCAGCCTGTATCGCCGTCCCGGATTTCGCTTCCGCCTGCGCGCTCCGCGCTTCGGCGGACTTAGAACCCTCCGAAGCTCGCGTCGCGAGCGTAGGAGGGTCGCTCAATGCCGGCTACGCGCTGCGCAATTTCGCGCCGCCAGAGCGAATCAAAGATATAGCCAAGCAATTGTTTCTGCTTAGAGTTTCTTGGAAAAGTAATAGATAGCGCGCGGCAACGATGGCGCGGCTACAGCCGCCGAAGCAAAAAACGCAGCAGAATCAAGGCTTGGTCGCTCGTGCTTGACAAAACCGCGCCGAGGAATAAAAGCCGACACCGCTTTGCTCATCAAGGGCGTCAACGCGAGGCGATCCGGTTGATGGAGTGGAGCGCGGTGCCTGCGTGCGATTTCGCAGATCGCACCCGGGCGGCTTCGGACCCTGCTCGTCCGGCATTACGACCGGGCCGCGAGGAGCCTCGCTAATAAAGGGATTTGGAGCGGCTTAAAGCTGCTGCAGATTCCGGGAAACGCAGCCCGAAGCTGAGCTGAGGCCTCAGAAACCTCGGCGAGTGCCGCGACGGAGCGCCGAAAGGCGAGCGCGCCCGCTCAGCGGATGTCCGCGGTAACGCGAAACATCCGTGGCGCGCGCCGCACCGGTCAGCGGGTTCGGATGCGCTCATCCGAAGCGCCGGTTGCGGATATTCGTATGCGCCTCTCGGCGCTCCGCCCC
>JASHXZ010000079.1 GCA_030043285.1 Xanthobacteraceae bacterium
AGTTGCTGACGCTGTTCACCACGCCGGTAATCTACCTCTATTTCGATCGACTGGCGGTGCGGTTGACGGGACGCTCGCCGGGCAATCCGCTGCCGCGCGCCGAGCCCGCGGAATGAACGTCTCGGCACCCTTTATCGCCCGCCCGGTGGCGACCACGCTGCTGACAATCGGCATCGCCTTTGCGGGCGCGCTCGGCTTCTCCAGGCTGCCGGTGGCGCCGCTGCCGCAGGTCGATTTTCCCACCATTGCGGTGAGCGCACAGCTGCCGGGCGCGAGCCCGATGACGGTCGCCACCAGCGTCGCCGAACCGCTGGAGCGTCATCTCGGCCAGATCGCCGACGTCACCGAGATGACATCGAAGAGCGGCATCGGCCAGACCCGGATCACGCTGCAGTTCGATCTCAACCGCGACATCAACGGCGCCGCGCGCGACGTGCAGGCCGCGATCAACGCCGCGCGCGCCGATCTGCCGGCCTCGCTGAAGACCAATCCGACCTACCGCAAGGTGAATCCGGCCGACGCTCCGATCCTGATCCTGGCGCTGACCTCGAAAACGCTCACGCCTGGCCAAATCTACGACGCGGCGAGCAACGTCCTGGCGCAGCGGCTGTCACAGCTCTCCGGCATCGGCCAGGTCATCATCGGCGGCTCGGCGCTGCCGGCGGTGCGCGTTGAGCTCAATCCGCAGGCGCTGTTCAAATACGGCATCGGGCTCGAGGACGTCCGCGCCGCGCTCGCGTCCGCCAACGCCAACAGCCCGAAGGGCACGATCGACGACGGCGACCAGCGCTATCAGCTCTACACCAACGACCAGGCCACCAAGTCAGTCGATTACGTGCCGCTGGTCGTCGCTTATCGCAACGGCGCCGCGGTGAAGCTGTCCGACGTCGCCAAGGTCCACGATTCCGTCGAGGACGTGCGCAATCTCGGCCTGTCGAACGGCCAGCCTTCGGTGCTGGTCATCCTGTTCCGCCAGCCCGGCGGCAACATCATCGACACCATCGACGGCGTGAAGGCGGAGCTGCCGCATCTCGAAGCGGCGCTGCCGGCCGACATCAATGTCGGCATCGCCATCGACCGCTCGACCACGATCCGCTCGTCGCTGCACGACACCGAGATGACTTTGGTGATCGCGATCATCCTCGTCACCTTTGTCGTATTTCTGTTTCTGGGCGACATCCGCGCCGCCGCGATCCCGAGCATCGCGGTGCCGGTATCGATCCTCGGCACGTTCGGCGCCATGTATCTGCTCGACTACAGCCTCGACATTCTCTCGCTGATGGCGCTGACCATCGCCACGGGTTTCGTGGTCGACGACGCCATCGTGGTTCTCGAGAACGTGTCGCGCCATCTCGAAGAGGGCATGCCGCGCATGCAGGCGGCGCTGCGCGGCGCGCGCGAGGTCGGCTTCACGGTGCTGTCGATCAGCCTGTCGCTGGTCGCGGTCTTCATGCCTATCCTTCTGCTTGGCGGCGTGCTCGGCCGGCTGTTCCGCGAATTCACCATGACGCTGTCGCTCGCGATCCTGATTTCGCTTGCCGTCTCGCTCACCACGACGCCGATGATGTGCTCGCTGTTTCTGCGGCAGCGCCGCGCCGGCGAAGCGCCGCGGCGGAGCCGCTGGTTCGACAAGCTGATCGGCACCTACGAACGCACGTTGGCCTGGGCGTTGCGCCACACCCGTTTCATATTCGTTATCTTCCTCTCCGCGATCGCGCTCAACGCGCTTTTGATCTACGTCATCCCCAAAGGCTTTTTCCCGCAGCAGGATACCGGCCGCCTGATCGGCATGCTGCAGGCCGACCAGAGCGTCTCGTTCCAGGCGATGACGGACAAGCTGCGGCAAATGACGGATATCGTGCAGGCCGATCCCGCGGTCGAGCACGTCGTCGGCTATACCGGGGTGGGCAGCGGCGGCGGCTTCGGCCAGATCAATACCGGCTCGGTGTTCGTGTCGTTGAAACCGATCTCGCAACGCCCGCCGGTCGCCGAGGTGATCAACCGGCTGCGGCCGAAGCTGGCGCAGGTGCCCGGCGGGCGGCTGTTCCTGTTCCCGGTGCAGGACATTCATGCCGGCGGCCGGCAGACCAACGCCGAATATCAATACACGCTGCAAGCCGACAATCCCGATGACCTCGCCACCTGGACGCCGAAGCTGGTGCAGGCGCTCGAGCACAGCAAGGTGCTCGCCGACGTGAACTCCGACCAGCAGGAAAAAGGTTTGGAGACCGACATTGTCATCGACCGCGACAGCGCGGCGCGGCTCGGCATCACGCCGGCGCAGATCGACAACACGCTGTACGACGCGTTCGGGCAGCGCCAAGTGTCGGTGATCTACAGCGCGATCAACCAGTACCACGTCGTCATGGAGATCGATCCGCGCTACACCAAAGACCCGGCTACGCTGAACGACATTTACGTGGCGACTTCCGGCGGCACCGCCTCCGGCACTTCGGTCTCGAACCTGCCGGCCGGCAATGTCACGCCGCCGCGGACGCTGATCGCAAGCACCGCCACGACGACCACCAATCCCAACCTCAATTCAGCGCGCAATGCCGCGATCAATGCGCTCGCCAATACCGGCAAGGGCGCCGCGTCCTCAGGCGCCGCGGTCTCGACCAGCCAGGAGACGATGATTCCGTTGTCCGCGGTGACGCATTACGGCCCGGGCAACACACCGCTCGCAGTCAATCATCAGGGCCTTTTCGTCTCCTCGACCATTTCGTTCAACCTCTACCCCGGCGCCACGCTCGGCGAGGCCACGGCCGAGATCAACCAAACCATGAGCGACCTGCATGTGCCGGTTTCGATCCGCGGCGAGTTCTCCGGCAACGCGCAATTGTTCGCCCAGTCGGCGCATAACGAGATGGTGTTGATCGTCGCGGCGATCGCCGCGGTCTATATCCTGCTCGGCATCCTGTACGAGAGCTACATTCATCCAATCACGATCCTGTCCACCCTGCCCTCGGCCGGCGTCGGCGCATTTTTGGCCCTGATGCTGTTCCACACCCAGTTCGACATCATCGGCACGATCGGCGTCATTCTGCTGATCGGCATCGTCAAGAAGAATGCGATCATGATGATCGACTTCGCGCTCGACGCGCGGCGTTCGCGCCACCTGAGCCCCCACGATGCGATCTACCAGGCCTGCCTGTTGCGCTTCCGCCCGATCATGATGACGACCTCCGCAGCCATTTTGGGCGCGATCCCGCTGGCGCTGAGCTTCGGCAACGGCGGCGAAATCCGCCGCCCGCTCGGCATCTCGATCGTCGGCGGGCTTTTGATCAGCCAATTGCTGACGCTCTACACCACACCGGTGCTTTATCTCTATCTCGACAGCTTCGGCCAACGCGTGCTTCGCTGGCGCGCGCGGCTCTTGCCGGGGCTATTTGGAGCGCCGCCCGCGCCGGCGGAGTGAGTGTGTCGC
>JASHXZ010000122.1 GCA_030043285.1 Xanthobacteraceae bacterium
CTCGAAGGTCAGGACGACCTCCTGCTCATCGTCCGCCGGGTCGAGGCGCTGGGAAAATTCCTTGATACCGATGATGGCAAGAACCTGCTTGCCGGCTATAAGCGCGCGACCAACATCATCCGCATCGAGGAGCGCAAGGATAAGCGCGAGTATACCGGCGCGCCCGATCCAAAGCTCTACCAGCAGCAGGAAGAGAAGGCGCTGGCGCAGGCGATCGTCGCCGCCAAAGCCGATGCCGAGCGCGCCATCGCTGCCGAGGATTTCGAAGGCGCCATGCGCGCCATGGCTAAGCTGCGGCCCACTGTCGATGCCTTCTTCGACAAGGTGACGGTCAACGTCGACGACAAGGCGCTGCGCGAAAACCGGCTAAAACTGCTCAACGAAATCCGCGCCGCGACCCGCGCGGTCGCCGATTTCTCCAAGATCGAAGGCTGAGCGAAAGCGCAGCAGCGTCGTTGCGAGGGGCCCCGAAGGGGAGACGAAGCAATCCAGGTTCAGTGCACCGACCCCTGGATCGCTTCGCCGGCAATGACGGATCGAGCGCCCTGCGGTAGACTGTGCCCACGAACCAAAATGCGCCTTGCGCGTTAGTATGCTACCCTTTCCGCCTGCCGCGTCCCCTCCGCACATTCCAACCCAAGGCAAATCCATGACCCTCACGGATCCCAACATTTCGCCGCTTATCGCCCTGATCGCCGGCATTTTGATTCTGATCCTGCCGCGGCTGCTCAACTACATCGTGGCGATCTATCTCATCATTGTCGGTGTCGAAGGCCTCAACCACATCCACCACTTCTTCCGCTGACGATCGCATCGATGGCCAAATCGCGCTCCAAAACCTCCCGTCAACCGGTGAAGAAATCGCCCGTCCACGCGCGCAGCAATGGGGTCAAAAGGCCGCGCCCGGCCGGATCAAAGCCGCAGCGCGCCGCGCCGCCAGCCGCGCGCAAGGGCAAGTGGGTCTACGGCTTCGGCGGCGGCAAGGCGGAAGGGCGCGCGGCGATGCGCAATCTGCTTGGCGGCAAGGGCGCCGGCCTCGCCGAAATGGCGCATCTCGACCTGCCGGTGCCGCCCGGCTTCACCATCACCACCGAGGTCTGCACCTATTTCTACGACCACGACAAATCCTACCCGAAGGATTTGCGGCCGCAGGTCGAGGCGGCGCTCGGCGCGCTCGGCCGCATCGCCGGCAAAAAATTCGGCGACGCCAAAAATCCGCTGCTTGTGTCGGTGCGCTCCGGCGCGCGCGCCTCGATGCCCGGCATGATGGACACCGTGCTCAATCTCGGGCTCAACGACGAGACTGTCGCGGCGCTGGCGGAGAAATCCGGCGACCAGCGCTTCGCGCAGGACAGCTACCGCCGCTTCATCACCATGTATTCGGACGTGGTGCTCGGCATCGGCCACCATCATTTCGAGGAAATTCTCGACGAGCACAAGGAGCGCGCCGGCTACACGCTCGACACCGATCTCACCGCCGACGACTGGCAAGCGCTCATCGTGCGTTTCAAGGAGCGCGTCGAGGAGGAAAGCGGCAAGCCGTTTCCGCAGGACCCGCACGCCCAGCTGTGGGGCGCGATCGGCGCCGTGTTCGGCTCGTGGATGAATCAGCGCGCCATCACCTATCGGCGCCTGCACGGCATTCCGGAAAGCTGGGGCACCGCGGTCAACGTGCAGGCCATGGTGTTCGGCAATATGGGCGAAACCTCCGCCACCGGCGTCGCCTTCACGCGCAATCCCTCGACCGGCGAGAAAAAGCTCTACGGCGAGTTTCTGATCAACGCCCAGGGCGAGGACGTTGTCGCGGGCATCCGCACGCCGCAGGAAATCAGCGAGGCGGCGCGCAAGGAATCTGGCTCCGACAAGCCGTCGATGGAAGCGGCGCTGCCGCAAGCGTTTGCCGAGCTCAAGCGCATCCACTCCGTGCTGGAGCGGCACTATCGCGACATGCAGGATCTCGAATTCACCGTCGAGCAGGGCAAGCTGTGGATGCTGCAGACGCGCAGCGGCAAGCGCACCGCCAAGGCCGCGCTACGCATCGCGGTGGAGCTCGCCGACGAGAAGCTCATCAGCAGGCAAGAGGCGGTCGCGCGCATCGATCCGGCGAGCCTCGACCAGCTCCTGCACCCGACCATCGATCCCAACGCCGAGCGCAAAGTGATCGCTACCGGGCTGCCGGCCTCGCCCGGCGCCGCCAGCGGCGAGATCGTGTTCTCGCCCGACGAAGCCGAAACGCTGAAAGGGCAGGGCCACAAAGTCATTCTGGTGCGGGTCGAGACCTCGCCCGAGGACATTCACGGCATGCACGCGGCCGAGGGAATTTTGACGACCCGCGGCGGCATGACCTCGCACGCCGCAGTGGTGGCGCGCGGCATGGGCAAGCCGTGTGTCTCTGGCGCCGGCGCGCTGCGCGTCGACTACCGCACGCAAACGATGAGCGCCGGCGGCGTGACGCTGAAGAAAGGCGAAACGCTCACCATCGACGGCTCGAATGGCCAGGTGCTGGCCGGCAAGGTGCCGATGCTGCAGCCCGGATTGGCCGGCGAATTCGCCACGCTGATGCAGTGGGCCGACGGCTTTCGCAAGCTGAAGGTCCGCGCCAATGCCGATACGCCGGCCGATGCGCAGGCGGCGATCAAATTCGGCGCCGAGGGCATCGGGCTGTGCCGCACCGAGCACATGTTCTTCGACGAGGACCGCATCCGCGCGGTGCGCGAAATGATTCTCGCCGGCGACGAAGAGGCGCGCCGCGCCGCGCTGGCCAAGCTGCTGCCGATGCAGCGTGCCGATTTCGTCGAGCTGTTCAAGATCATGGGCGCGCTGCCGGTGACGATCAGGCTTCTTGATCCGCCGCTGCACGAGTTTCTGCCGCACAGCGAGGAGGAAATCGCCGCGGTGGCCGAGGCGATGGG
>JASHXZ010000080.1 GCA_030043285.1 Xanthobacteraceae bacterium
CGCGAGCTGCAGGTTCTTGCCCTGCACCGCGGCGCGGTAGCCGACGCCGTTGATCTCGAGCCGCTCTTGAAAGCCCTTGGTCACGCCGGCGATCAGGTTGGCGATCAGCGTGCGCGAAGTGCCCCACTGCGAGCGCGCGCGCTTGGTGTCGCTGCGCGGATCGACCTGGATGCGGCCGCCCTCCAGTTTCACCGCCACGTCGTCGTGCACAACGACCGAAAGCGCAGCCTTCGGTCCCTTGATCTTGACGGTCTGGCCTTCGACCGCCGCGGTGATGCCCGAGGGCACCATTATGGGTTTGTTGCCGATACGCGACATCAGAACACCGTGCAGAGAATTTCGCCGCCGACATTGGCGTCGCGGGCATCGTGGTCGGCCATCACGCCCTTTGGCGTCGAGACGATGGCGACGCCGAGCCCGTTGTTGATGCGCGGCAGATTGCGCACCGAGGTATAGACGCGCCGCCCCGGCTTGGAGATGCGCTCGAGCTCGCGGATCACCGGTTCGCCGTCGAAGTATTTCAATTCGACCTCGATCTCGGAGCGGCCTTCGCGCTCGACTACCGCAAAGCCGCGAATGTAGCCTTCGGCCTTGAGCACTTCGAGCACGCTCTCGCGCAGCCTCGAGTTCGGGCTCGACACTTTGCTCTTGTTGCGCATCTGGGCGTTGCGGATACGCGTCAACAGATCGCCGAGCGGATCATTGATGGGCATCGTGCGATCCTCCTTACCAGCTCGACTTCACCAGGCCGGGAATGAGCCCCTTGGAGCCGAGTTCGCGCAACGCAATGCGCGACAGCTTGTGCTTGCGATAAAAACCGCGCGGCCGGCCGGTCACCTCGCAGCGGTTGCGGATGCGGGTGGCGGACGAGTTGCGCGGCAGCTTGGCGAGCTTCAAGGTCGCCGCGAACCGCTCCTCGATCGGCTTGGTCTTGTCGCGCGCGATCGCCTTGAGCCGCTTGCGGCGGCCGGAAAATTTTTCGGTCAGCCGGCGCCGCCTGTTGTTTTTCTCGATAGAACTCTTCTTCGCCATCTGGCTCTCCTCAAGTTCCGCGTCTGAGACCCGCGTTGTCTGCTGGCCTCACTGCCGGAACGGAAAATTGAACGCCGTCAAAAGGGCACGCGCCTCGTCGTCGTTGCGCGCGGTGGTGCACACCGTGATGTCCATGCCCCAGATGTCGGCGGCCTTGTCGTAGTCGATCTCGGGGAACACGATGTGCTCCTTGATGCCGAGCGTGTAGTTGCCGCGGCCGTCGAAACTCTTCGGTGACAGCCCGCGAAAATCGCGCACCCGCGGCAGCGCGATGTTGATCAACCGGTCGAGAAACTCGTACATGCGCGCCTTGCGCAGCGTCACCTTGCAGCCGATCGCCTGGCCGGCGCGCACCTTGTAGGTGGCGATCGATTTCCTGGCTTTGGTGATCACGGCTTTCTGGCCGGCGATCAGGCCGAGGTCGGCGGCGGCGGATTCCACCTTCTTGCGGTCGGCGACGCCTTCGCCGATGCCCATGTTGATCACGATCTTGTCTAGGAGCGGCGTCTGCATGCGGTTCTTGTAGGCGAACTGCTCGGCGAGCTTGCCGCGGATCGACTGGTCGAACTGCACCTTCAATCGCGCCGGCACGCGCTGTTCCGGCGCGGCGGCCGGCTTGCCGGCCTTGCCGTCGCCCGCTTTCTCAGCCGGCTTCGCAGCCTGCGCGGCCTTGTCGCCCTTCTCGGCCTTTTGCGCCTTTGCCGGCTTTTCCGCCTTGTCGGGCTTCTTGTCGGCGCGCTGCGGCTTGTCGGCTTTTTTCGCCTTTTTATCCTCGGTATCAGCCATCGATCTCAACTCCGGAGCGCTTGGCGAAGCGCACTTTCTTACGCTGGTCGCCGGTGCCGACGAACTTGAAGCCGACGCGCGTCGGCTTGCCGTCCTTCGGATCGGCGAGCGCGATATTGGACAGGTGGACCGGCGCCTCCTTGGAGATGATGCCGCCTTCCTGGGTCGTGCTCTGGCGCTGGTGGCGCTTGACCATGCTGACGCCGCGAACGAGCGCGCGGCCCTCGGCCGGACGCATCTCAATGACCTCGCCGGCGCGGCCCTTGTCGCGGCCGGCGGTGACGACGACCCGGTCGCCTTTTTTGATTCTCGCCGCCATCACAGCACCTCGGGCGCAAGCGAAATGATCTTCATGTGGTTCTTGGCGCGCAGTTCGCGCGGCACCGGTCCGAAAATGCGGGTGCCGACCGGCTCCATTTGCGGATTGATCAGCACCGCGGCGTTGCGATCGAAGCGGATGATCGAGCCGTCCGGACGCTTGATGTCCTTGGAGATACGCACGATCACAGCCTTCATCACGTCGCCCTTCTTCACCCGGCCGCGCGGGATCGCCTCTTTGACCGAGACCACGATCACGTCGCCCACGGTGGCGTATTTGCGCTTGGAGCCGCCGAGCACCTTGATGCACATGACGCGGCGCGCGCCGGAATTGTCCGCCACGTCGAGATTGGTTTGCATCTGGATCATGAGCTACCCCACTCGTTGCCGCTTGGCGCACGCGCGCCTCAGACAGCCTTCTTCTTCTCGCCGCGCACCACGGCCCAACGTTTGAGCTTGGAAATCGGACGGTGCTCCTCGATCCAAACGATGTCGCCGACCTTGAACTCGCTGTTCTCGTCGTGCGCATAATACTTTTTCGAGCGGCGCACCGTCTTCTTGAACAACGGATGAGTGAAGCGGCGCTCGACCCGCACCACCAATGTCTTGCTCTGCTTGTCGCCGACGACGACGCCCTGAAGGGTACGCTTTGGCATCCGTTATCCTCTCGAGTCTCTGCTCAACCCTTCGCTCAAGCCTTGGTGCCGGCGCGCTTATGCTGCGCGATGGTCTTGAGCCGGGCGATGTCGCGCCGCACTTCGCGCACGCGCGCGGTGTTTTCCAACTGACCGGTGGCGCGCTGAAAACGCAGGTTGAACTGCTCCTTCTTCAGCTTGAGCACCTCATCGTCGATCTGGTCGACCGTCATGGTTCGAATATCGGCAGCTTTCATGACACGCCTACTCGCTGATCCGCTCGACGAACCGGGTCTTGATCGGCAGCTTGGCGGCGGCAAGCGCCAGCGCCTCCTTGGCGATCAGCGCGGTGACGCCGTCGATCTCGAACAGGATGCGCCCCGGCTTGACCCGGGTGACCCAGTATTCCGGGGTGCCCTTGCCGGAGCCCATACGCACCTCGAGCGGCTTCTTCGACACCGGCACATCAGGGAAGACGCGGATCCAGACGCGGCCGGAGCGCTTCATGTGCCGAGTCAGCGCGCGGCGCGCCGCCTCGATCTGGCGCGCCGTCACCCGATCGGGCTCGACCGCCTTGAGGCCGAATTGGCCGAATGCCAGGTCGACCGCGCTCGACGCAATGCCCTTGATCCGGCCCTTGTGCGCCTTACGGAATTTGGTTCGCATCGGTTGCAGCATGGCGAAAACCTCTGTTCAGCCGTTCTCGCTCACGCCGCGTCGCGCCGCGGCCGGCCGGCTTCGCCTTCGGCCATTTTCTTGTCCTGCGCCATCGGATCGTGCTCCATGATCTCGCCCTTGAAGATCCAGACCTTCACGCCGCAGGTGCCGTAGGTGGTGAATGCGGTGGCGAAGCCGTAATCGACGTCGGCGCGCAAGGTGTGCAGCGGCACGCGGCCCTCGCGATACCACTCCATGCGCGCGATCTCGGCGCCGCCGAGCCGGCCCGCGCAATTGATGCGGATGCCGCCGGCGCCGAGCCGCATCGCCGACTGCACGGCGCGCTTCATCGCGCGGCGAAAGGCGACGCGGCGCTCGAGCTGCTGGGCGATCGATTCGGCGACCAGCTGAGCGTCGAGCTCGGGCTTGCGGATCTCGATGATGTTGATCACGACGTCGCTGTCGGTGAGCTCGGCGACCTTCCTGCGCAGTTTCTCGATGTCGGCGCCCTTCTTGCCGATGAC
>JASHXZ010000081.1 GCA_030043285.1 Xanthobacteraceae bacterium
GCTCGCCGAGCTGCGCGGCGCCTTCGGTTCGCCGCTCGCGATCGTGGCGGCTCACGTCAAGGACGTCGACCGCGCCGTACTCGCCGCCGACTTCAGCGACATGGCAGAGGAGCCGCCGCGCGAGCGCTTGTTCGACGTGCTGATGCGCCGGCTCGAACTGCTGGCGCCGGACCGCGAAGCGATCCGTTCGCTGATGCGCTCGGCGCGGCGCAACGTGCCGCTGGCGCTGGCGCTCAATGCGCTGTCCGCACGCTCGCAGAAATGGATGCTGGCGGCGGCCGGCATCACGGCGTCAGGACCGCGCGGCGCGTTGCGCGCGCAAGGGCTGGCGGTGTTGTACAACTCGGTGCTGCGTACCTGGGTGCGCGACGACGATGCCGGATTGGCGAAGACCATGGCAGCGCTCGACCGCGCGCTCGGCCGCGGCCAGCGCTTCGCCGGCATCCTCGACGATCTGTGTTTCATCCCCTCGCGCCTGTGCCGCCTGCGCGCGCGCTGGCGCCGTCGCGGCGAGGACGATGACGAGGCCGAGGAATCGGCGGCGGCGTGACGGGGCGGTCGCCGCTTCTTCAACCGCTCAAGCCGCGGCCGGTTTGGGCCGTGGGGCGTTGCGTTGCCCGGCGAGGCGGTGCGCCGCAAGGCCGATAACAAGACCGATCACCAGCACCGATGCGGCAACGAGCGGCCGGTACCACAGCCACGCCAGCGCGATGATTGCGGCGGCGACGACAGCAGTGAACGCCAGGGCAACAAGTCCGGCGCCGGCGCCGAGGACGCTGCCGATCAACGGCACCACATCGGCGACGACGACGAGCGGCCGCAGCACCAGGTAGGCACCGAGCCACATTGCCAGCACGCCACCCAGCCGAATGACCCAAGTGAGAATGCGGTTCTCCTGCTCGGCCTGTTTGAACATGTCGGTTGCCGACTGCTGGCCGTTTGCCGCCAACAACAGCCGGTCGCCCGCGCGGGTCTGATATGGGGCAATAGTGGCGCCTGCCTGCCGGCCAACGGCGCTGACCGGCCCGACTGCGGCATACGCATAGGAAATCTGGTAGTCGCCGATCTGCGGGCTGTCGGGGTTTGCGGCAATAAAGATCTTGCCATCGACGACCTGGGCATCGGGCATGTTCTGCTTGAGCGGATCGGCGGCCTGCGGGTCGAGCTGCAGCGCGGCGTCGGTCGGCAGGAGATTAAGAAGCGGCGCGCCGAGCTGGAATGCGCCGAGTGTGGCGTCGTTTGCCGTCACGCTTAGCCGGCCGAATTTCTTCTGCGGATTGGCGTGATCCTCGGAATGGTGGAAAGTCTGCGAGTCGATCGCGCGGTCCGACCATACTTTCTTGTACGTATAGGTCGTGACTTTCTGCTCCGAACCGCCGAGCGACTTTTGGGTCTCCTCGTGCTTGTCCTCCTGCCACTGGTACATTTCGGCGGTGCGAACGAGACGCAGCGCCTTGGTCGAAACGCCGAATTCGCGGTCGGCGAGCGGGGCGGTCGTCCTGGTGTCGCCGCTGACGTGGATGAGCTTGCCTTCGTTCGCGGGATCGATCGATTGAGGAGTGACGTCGACCACCGCCTTGCCGCCCTCGGCCAATGAGCGCGCGGTCTGGATGGCGCGGCCTTCGTTCCAGAACAACAGGACGATCGAACCGGCAATAAGGACGATGCCGATCAGTACGCCGGTGATCGATTGGCCTAGTCGCGACAACCACGATGTCGAGGTGGTTTCAACAAAACTGTCAGGCATGACAAAGCCCCCCTGTGCATGCCGGAAGTCGTCAATGGGGATTCGCCAAGAGGAATCCCGAATTTGGCGTCGATGCTAGCCGTTTCGGAGGCTTACCGGAAGATATCTTCGCTGTGTTCCGTCGTCAGGCGTTTGGGGCGCGATAGAAATACGGCGCCAACAAAAATTTTGCAGTGCGATCGTGTGGTTCAGGCATCGAAAATTGATCGCAATAATGCGCCTGGATTGCCCGATTTTCGCCGTCCATTCATACCGAATCAAACGGAGTTAGTAGCGGCTGCAATTGGGCGGAGGGGGTCATGGCGACAATCGCCGGTCCGGCCGCATATATTGCGGCTGCTGCTGCGCTGCTTCTGTCGGGGATCGGTGTCGGCCTGCCAATCGCCAGCGCCAGCGCGGACGATAATTGCGCGAGCGCTCCGGGCGCGGCCGCACCTGCCGGGCAGCATTGGTATTACCGCTTCGACCGGGTGAAACAGCGCAAATGCTGGTATCTTCACACCGTCGTGGCGCTGTCTAATCGCGCCGCGGCGAAGCCTCGTGCCGTGCCTTCAGAACCGGCGGATTCGGTGGCGACGCCGCCAGCGCCTGTTGCCGCAGCGCCGCAATTGCCGTTCGCCACGCCGCAATCGGCTTTCGCCGCAACGCCGCAAATTCCTTACGCCGCAACGCCCCAGGCGCCGGATGCTGCGTCCGCACCGCAACCGGCGGCGGCACCGCCGAGCGAGGTTGTCAGCACTCAGCCGGCGCCGCACGTGACGGTGCTTGCTATCAGACCGGTCGCTGCGCCGTTCGCCGGCACGGCGTCAGAACCCGAGGCGGCCACACCCGAACAAACGGGCGAACCGCCCACGCCGCAAATCGCAGCAAATAGTGCGAACGTGCCGGTCGACGCGGTCGCCAAGCCGGCGGACGGAGCCAATCCTGCATCGGCGCCGGACACGGGCGACGCCGCCCCTCGTGCGTTGGCGTCCGCAGATGTTGCGGCCGCGGCCGCGTCGCGAGCGCATTTGGCGAACGTTTTGCTTCTGCTGGCGTTGGCGCTCGGAATCGCCGCTGCGCTGATTGCATTTTGCGGCAAGATGGCCGGCCGTGCGCGCACGCCGCGACGCTCGCGCCATTCTGACGATGTCTGGCGCAGAGACATTCACGAAGACGATGCTCCATTCCTTGCGCCTCGGGAGCCTTACGGACCGGCCGGCTTGGCTGCGCACGAACGAATCGAACGGCCGCCGCCCGCACGGGCAAACACTTCTTCGCCGCGGCGCCGCGGCGTAGAATCTCGGCGGTCCGAGCAGCCGCCGAACCTGAAAGACATCGAACTGGCGCTACGCGCGCTGCGGCAGGTGCGTCAAAGCATGACCCAGACCTGATCCCGCCGGATCGGGCAGGCTGCATGGCTGGCGATCGAGCGCGCGCATTGGCGTTGCCGGTGCGGCCGATCGGCCACCGTGAATGTCTCTTTTTGTGCCGATCGCGTCATCTCGCGCCGTGCTCCTTGTTCATTCCGCCGCCCGATTACCCTGAAGGGTAGCCCGCGGCGTATGCGGTGGTGTAGTCTATCAACCAAGCGGCGGTGCATCTTTCAGGACAACCGGCGGATCGGAATCGCGGCGCGGAAACTCGCTCCGCCAGTTTTGATCTCCGCTCCGCCGGCTTCGCTGCTCATTAGGAAGAGAATCGTCGTAGCCATTTTCGCCCGGAGACCTTTGACGATGGCAGTTGCGCGAGAGAATTCGCCATTACGGACGCTGCCAGCGAGTCGCAAAGAGCCTCTCGAGCGATCGGTCGTATCAGCCATGCTTGGGAAGGGAATTGCGGTCGAAATCGCGGAGCCGACCCTGGTTTCGCAGCATCTCTATCCGGAGGAGCTCCAATATATTGCGAGCGCCGTCAGCAAGCGTAAGGCTGAGTTTGGAACCGCGAGGATCTGTGCGCGTCGTGCACTGGCCCGCCTGGGCGTAGCACCCTGCGCCTTAGTTCCTAAGGCCGATCGCTCGCCGCGTTGGCCGCCCGGTGTGGTGGGCAGTATCGCGCATACGACGGGTTGTTGTGTCGTTGCTGTCACGGATGCACCTGAGATCATCGGCATCGGTTTGGACATCGAATTGGATACGCCGCTTGAGTCGCGCCTCGAGCGAATGGTTTGCACGGACGGGGAACGCAAGTGGCTCGAATGCGCCAAGCCGAACGAGCGCGGATTCCTTGGCAAGCTTTTTTTCAGCGCCAAGGAAGCTTTTTATAAATGCCAACACGGCATAACGGGGACGTTTCTCGATTTTGCGCAAGTTGAGATCAAGTTCGACCTCGAACGGGAAAGCTTCACAATCGTTGTCTTGGCTCCCCAGGATCCCGCCTGGG
>JASHXZ010000082.1 GCA_030043285.1 Xanthobacteraceae bacterium
GTCTCGGTCATTGTGCACCGCAAATCCTGGACGCCCTTGCAAGTCAAGCGGCCAAGCTCATTAACTGCAGCCCCGCTTTCTATAATGAACCGATGATCCGACTTGCCGGGCTGATTGCGCATCACAGTGGGTTGCATCAGACGTTTTTCGCCAACAGCGGCGCCGAAGCAAACGAGGGAGCGATCAAGCTGGCGCGAAAGTGGGGGCGCATACATCGCCGCGGCGCCTTCGAGATCATCACCATGCAACACGGTTTCCATGGGCGGACGCTGGCCACTATGGCGGCGTCCGGGAAACCCGGATGGGAGCAGCTGTTCGAACCCAAGGTGCCGGGCTTCGTCAAAGTTGCACTCAACGATGTTGAGCAAGTCGAGGCGGCGATCACAGATCGCACCGTGGCGGTGATGTTGGAGCCGATCCAAGGTGAAGCCGGCGTCTTCGTCGCAGACGACGAATATCTTCGCGCCCTGCGTGATTTAACCAAGCACGCCGGAATTCTTCTGATCCTTGATGAAATTCAGACAGGCGTCGGCAGAACTGGAAAGTTTTTCGGCTTCCAGCACGCCAATATCGAACCGGACATCATGACGCTGGGTAAAGGGCTCGGCGGAGGCGTGCCGCTCGCCGCGCTGGTGGCCCATAAGGACGTATGTTGTTTCGAGCATGGCGATCAAGGCGGCACGTTCAACGGCAATGCGCTTGCAGCTGCAGTGGGGTGCGCCGTCGTGGAAGAGGTGGCGAGGCCCGGATTCCTGGCCCGGGTCGAGCGGACGGGAAAACACCTCGCAGGCCGCTTACAAGAGCTGTCGGACAAGCATGGATTTGGCACGGTGCGCGGACGGGGTCTGCTGCTGGCGCTCGACCTGAAATGTGCGATCGGGCCTCTGATCGTCGCTGAGGCATTCCAAAATGGCTTATTGATCAATTCGCCTCGTCAGGATGCGCTGCGCTTCATGCCCGCGCTGACGGTGACGCTGGAGGAAGTAGACGAGCTGATTGCGCGCCTGGATGACATATTGCTCGTTGTCCGACGTTGCGCGGGAACACGATAAACCACCATAGCCCAGCCGAGCGCATCATCTGGCGGCCGCGACGGATTGTATGACCGTAGCAGACGCCGCGGCGCGCAAGGTCCGGCCCTGGCGTTTGGTCGCGCAGCCTCGCCCCCAGCGCCGGCCCTTTTTCACTCTGACGTCGTGGCCTCGTTCGCGCAGTTTGCCAAGCATGCCCTGTTCGAATCGTTCATCGAGAGTGAGCTTTCCCGGTGACGCGTCACGCGGAAAAATTGACATCGGCCAATGATCGCTGTGGAACATCGGAGCGTCCCACGCCTCCTGGAGATCCATCGCGAACCCGATGTGGCGGAAAAGAAATTGGGCGACCCACTGGTCCTGATAGTCGGCTCCCCGCGTGCCAAACGCCAAGGCTTCACCGTCGCCCCGCAGCGCCATGGTTGGTGAAAGGGTCGTCCGGGGCCGTGTCCTTGGGACGAGGCTCGAACTGAGCCCGTACTGCAGCCAGAACATTTGGGCGCGGGTGTTGAGCGAGAACCCCAGTCCGGGGACGGTGGGGGAAAAACTAAGCCCGCCCCCCGATGGGGTCGCCGCCACCGAATTGCCCCACCTGTCCATGACGTCGAGATGGCAGGTGTCGCCGCTGATCGGCTCGCGCGTCCGCAGCGTGGCCAGCGTCAGCCGCTCTTCGGCGATCCCGCCCGAAAGCTTTGTTTCGAACTGCGGCAGATGCGGCTGTCGATTTCCGATTGAGCCGGGTCGAAGCTCGAGGGACGCTTGCGCTGAAATCAGCTTGCGGCGCTGGGCGGTGTAATCTTCCGCCAGCAAGCTCGACACATCCGGTCGGATTGTTTCGGCGTCACCGTACCATGCCTCTCGATCCGCATAGACCAGCTTCAAGGATTCCACGACATGGTGCACGTACTCGGCGCCGAACGGGTCCATGTCGAAGATGACGCCGTCGCTGAGGAGAGCCAGCAGCTGCAGGAAGGCGGGACCCTGGGTCCAGATGCCCGGCTTGAACACGCGCCAGCCATGAAACTCGATCGACTCCGGAGCTTCACAGGTTGCCTGCCAGACGGCCATGTCGTCGAGGTCAAGAAGTCCGGCATGACATATGCCGCCGGAATCGACTGCGGTTGGTGTCGCGCAGAATGCGACAATGCGCTCTGCTAGCGGTCCGGCATAGAAGGCCTTTCTGGCCGCCTCGATCTGTCGCAGGCGATCCGCTCCTGCGCACTCGGCCTCTTTCACGATTAGCTCGTAAGTCGCGGCCAGATCCGGATTACAAAACAACTCGCCGCTTTGCGGCACCTCGTTGTGCGGCAGGTAGACCTCGGCGGACGATGGCCAGTGTTCGCGGAACAACTCGGCGCTATGATTGATATGCTGTGATGTCTCTCCGCTCAGCGGCACCCCGTTTCTTGCGTAATAGATTGCCGGCGCCAGAGTTTCTCCGACCCGCATCGTGCCATAGTCACGCAGCATCATCATCCACGCGTCGAACGCTCCGGGGACAACCGCAGACACCACGCCGGTCGGCGGCATGTACGTGAGGCCCAAAGCGGTCATGTGAGCAATGTGCGCTCTGGCCGGTGCAACGCCTTGTCCGCAGATCACGACAGGCGCCGGCGCGTCGCCGCGATGACAAAGGATGACGACCTCACCTCCCAAGCTGTT
>JASHXZ010000083.1 GCA_030043285.1 Xanthobacteraceae bacterium
CGGCGAATTTTGCCGGCAACGAGCAGCGCTATCGCAAGTTGCTCGCGCGCGCCCTCGCCGAAGTCTGGACCCGTCCGCGGGAGCTGACGCGCGTGGCTATCGCGCTCATCAAGCTTGACCCGTCGATCACAGATGCAATCGCCCGCGCCGCCGCGGCATGGCCGGAACGCTTGCCCACGAATGCGCTGTGGGACTCGCAAATAATCACCGCGCTGACGCAGGATGAGTTGCTTGGCGGCTTGCTGGAATGCGATCCGATCCCGGATCTCGGTCTTGAGCGCTTGTTGACCAATGTGCGCGGCGTAATGCTGCACGCAGCGGCCGAACGCGGCACGGCCGAGCGCCTGCTCGGCTTTTGCTGCAGCCTGGCGCGCCAGTGCTTCATCAACGAATACATATTTGCAACAACCGAAGCCGAAGCGGACGCCGCACGGCAGTTGCGCGCGTCGGTGGAAGCGATGCTGGCCGCAGGCGAGGCTCCGCCGGCGCTTTGGCTGCCGATCGCCGCTACCTATTTTCCGTTGTATACGCTCAGCGGCTGCGAACGCTTGCTGACGCAATCCTGGCCGCCGGCGCTGGACGCCCTGATCGCGCAGCAAGTGCGAGAGCCGGCACAGGAGCAGCGGATCGCGGCGGCAATCCCTGCCCTCACCGTCATCGACGATGCCGTGTCGCGCGCGGTGCGCGCGCAATACGAGGAAAACCCCTACCCGCGCTGGACTTTCAACGGCGCGCCCGCCGCAGCGGCTGCGAGCCCGCCGGGGCCGGCGCCAGCACCGCGCGACGCGCTGATCGCCGGCTGCGGCACCGGACTTTCGACTGTTGAGTTCGCGCGTGCGGCGCGCGCAACCCGCATCCTCGCCGTCGATCTCAGTCTCGCCAGCCTGCGCTATGCCAAGCGGATGGCCGACAAACTCGGGCTCGGCAACGTCGAATTCGCCCAGGCCGACATCTTGCAGCTGGGTTCGCTCGCTCGGCAATTCGACTTCATCGATGCTTCAGGCGTGCTGCATCACATGGTCGATCCGTGGGGCGGCTGGCGCATCCTGGTGTCGCTGTTGCGCCCCGGCGGCATCATGCAGATCAGCCTGTACAGCGAATTGAGCCGCCGCAATATCGTTGCCGCCCGGGCATTCATCGCCGAACGCGGCTATCGGGCGGTTGCCGACGATATCCGGCGCTGCCGGCAGGACATCGTCATGGCGGCAGATGCGCAGGTCGCCTCGGTGGCCGAGCGCGACGACTTTTTCACCTTGAGCGAATGTCGCGACCTGTTGTTTCACGTGCAGGAGCACCGCATGACGTTGCCGCAGATCGAATCTTTTCTTGTCGACAACGGCCTCGAGTTCGGCGGATTTTTTGTCGATGGCGGCACGCGCGCGCGCTTTGCCGCCCGCTTTCCCCAGCCGCAGGCCGCGCTCGATCTGGGCTGCTGGCACGTCTTTGAAACGCAAGCGCCGAACACGTTCGCCGGCATGTACCAGTTTTCAGTGCGCAAGCGCGCCGCAACCGCGCCGAAGGCGTGATGCTGCCGGTCGCAGCTTATCGACGGATCACGCCGCCATCGCGGGCGCCGGTGCAGCAGCGGCGGCGCTCGGGTTGAGGCGAAGCCAATCGCGCGCGGCGCGCTGCGCTGTGGCGATTTCGGCGTCCGACATCTGGTTGGCGATCTCGCGGCGCAGCCGCACCGCCTCGGCATTGCCCTTGGCCGCGGCGAGGTTGAACCACTTGTGCGCGCTGACCAGATCGATCGGTACGTCGCGCCCGACTGAATACATCATGCCGAGCTCAAACAGCATGTCGGCAACCGCCGGCCCCTCGCCGAGTGGCGCCGAGTTCGCATCGAGAATCTCAAACCGAGCCATAGTGCACTCCCCTGTCCTCACACCCCTGTCCGGCCGTCTCTCTTTTGTTCGACCGGTTTGCGAATAATGCGGCGAAGATTTGAATGGTGGTTTAAGTAATGCGATGAATCGAAGGTGAACCGCGTTGCACGACTCTGCGGCGGCGCGGCAACGTCGCTTTAACGAGCGCACGGCCGGCCGACCGAAACGCGCGCATTTTGGTCTGCATCAGGTCGCCCGGCCGTCATTTTGCTGCCCGGATCGACTCGCTTATCCTTTCCATTTCACCAACGGGAGGATCGATAGCCGCCATGCCAAATAATCATCGCGCCGCCGCCGCGGCATTTTTTTGCTTCGCGACGCTAGCCGGCGCGAGCCTCGGCGCCGTGACCAGCGCGCACGCCGCCGATCCGTTCGGCACCTGGTACACCGAGGGCAAGACGAGCCAGGTGCGCATCGTCAAATGCGGCAACGCGCTGTGCGGCGCGCTGGTCTGGCTCAAGGAGCCGAACGATGCGAACGGCCGGCCGAGGACCGACAAGGAGAATGTCGACGCCAAGCTGCAGAACCGGCCGCTCCTCGGCGTACAGATCGTGCTCGGCATGGCGCCAACCGGCACGGCCGATCAATGGAAGGGCAAGGTCTACAACGCCAAGGACGGCAACACCTACACCGGCTATTTCACCATGACCGGCGCGGACAGTGCGGAGCTCAAAGGCTGCGCGCTCGGCTTCATCTGCAAGTCGCAGACCTGGACGCGGGCGAAGCCGTAGTCGGCATCGCGCCGGACTATCCGGCTATGTCTTTCGCGCGCGCTGGCCGAACAGGACGGCGCGCACCTTGGGGTCTTGCGGATCGACCGCCGAGGCCGCGGCGATGCGGATGGCGAACGCGCGCTTGACCGCGGGCCGCGCGCGGATCGTCTCGAACCAGCGTTGCAGGTTGGGAAACTCCGCTAAATTCTGGCCGGCGCGTTCGGCCACGCGCACCCAGCCGACGCAGGCGATGTCGGCGATCGAATACGACCGGCCGGCCAGAAACGCGCGCGGCGCGAGCCGCGTGTTCATGACGCCGAGCAGCCGGTTCACCTCATCGCCGTAGCGGGCGATGGCGTAATCGAGCGGCGCCGGCGCGTAACGGCGGAAATGGATGGCCTGCCCGGCCATCGGCCCAAGCCCTGCCATCTGCCAAAACAGCCACTCATCGACCGCGACGCGGGCGCGTTCTTCGCGCGGATAGAATTTGCCGGTCTTGCGGCCGAGATATTGCAGGATGGCACCGGACTCGAACACCGAGATCGGCCGCCCGCCAGGGCCATCCGGATCGACGATCGCCGGGATGCGGTTGTTGGGCGATATGGCGAGAAATTTTTTGTCGAACTGCTCGCCCCGGGAAATGTCCACCGGCCGCACCACATAAGGCAGCGCGCATTCCTCCAGCATGATCGAAATTTTCCAGCCGTTCGGCGTCGGCCAGTAGAACAGCTCGATCGGCTTTGCGGCAGGCAAGGAGCGCCGCCGCCCGGCGCCTTGCTTTTTCGCCGCCGGGTGTCGCATGGCAGTGCGCGCTGCTCGCGTCATATTGCTGCAACCAAATCAGGGCAAAGAAAAACGGCGTCGCGGAATGGCCTCCGGACGCCGCTGCAAGTCTTTAGCAAAGCACGTCGACACACCGAGGGCGTCGGCGAGATGTCGGAGATTTTCAGGTCCACTGGCTGATGCCAGGGCAGCGTCGAAATTTCCGTCGCCGCCGTCTCCATCGCCAGCCGTCGCGCGGTTGCGCTGTGACGATGCCGATGAAGCCGAAACCTCCGTCCCCGCCGACGCCCTCTGTCGTTCACCTGAGCCGGCGCGTCTCGGCGGATCATCTCGGCAGAGTGCCGATCAACCTTGACGCCAGCCGGCCCGTGTGACGCGATCCTCGACTGCTTCAAGTGCGATCGAAGACCGACAGCGGCATCGCCTACTTCTTCTTCCGACGCTTCTTGGTTTTCTTCGCCGCCGCTTTCGCTTTTCTCTTCTTCGCCATTGCTGCCCTCCTAGCTTGAGTGGATGGCGTATCGGTGCAGTGCAGTCGCGAATCGAGCTGCACTGACATCCGAAATACACAAGCGGAAAAAAATTAACAGTCGTTCGGCTTAATTTTGTGTATAGAGGCGCGTTTGTGCCGCCGCGTCGACGCGCAGAACGCTTCCGCCGCACACACGTCTTCACAAAAATCGCTGCGGCATCGGCATTTTCATCAAACAAATAATGAAATTGCGGAAGTGCCCATGGATTGGGCACTTCTCGCACGCCAGTCGATACGGATTTACGGCGTTTGCGATGTGCGCGTTTGGCACCGATCGGCCGCCAGCGTGCGCTTCACCGCAGTCGCCAAGCAATTTCCACCGCGCCGAAAAATTTTTCGCCGCAGGCGGCACTTTCGGCGTTGCGACGGCCTCATCAGCGCGCAAAACGCGCGAATCAGTGCCAACTGATTCGCTCCGGCACCGTCGCGAGGAGCGCGTTGGCGGTCGGCAACAAGACATTCCACGCTGTCGTGAATCGGATTCGGAGCGCGTCCGCGCACGGCTGAAGACGACCCGCAGGTTCATCGCGCCGCGGCGCGAACGTTCAAACGCCGAGCTTGCTCTTGAGCAGTTCGTTGACCGCTTGCGGGCTTGCCTTGCCGCCGGAAGCCTTCATCACCTGACCGACGAACCAGCCGATCGCCTTCGCATTGGCCTTGGCGTCCGCAACCTTGTCGGCGTT
>JASHXZ010000322.1 GCA_030043285.1 Xanthobacteraceae bacterium
CACCTCGATGTCTGGGGCGAAGAATGCGAGCGCGCGGGAAAGCGTCGCCATGCGCGGGCCGTCGCGGCAGATCACGCAAGCGCTGACGGCAGGCGCCTTCGTGCTCGCTGCGACCGCGCGGGCGAGGTCGGCGATGACCAAGCCTTCGGCGCCGTCGGCGACGCCGGCGAGCAGCAGCGGCTTTCCGGGCGCGAGGCGCTCGGCCGGCGAGCGGCTTTTGAGCGAAGCCGTGCTCACCGCGTCGCCTCGGCGTGTTGATGGAATGCGATCAGCTGCCGCAGCACGGTCGAGTCATGGCTTTGCGGCACCGCCTGCGCGCCGCTGACCCAGGCATACAGGTCGGCGTTCGGCACCTCGATGAGCCGTTCGAAATCGTCGAGGCTGCGGGCGTCGAGCGCCGCGATATGCGCATCGGCAAAGCGGCCGACGATCAAATCCATCTCGCGGACGCCGCGGCGCCATGCGCGGAACAAGAGCTTGCGCCGCCGTTCGTCCAATCCGTCGCTCGATCGTTCGGTCATTGCGCCAAAAATCTCATCGTAGCGAAAACGGCAAAAGCCCGGACGCGGCCGGGCCAGCGGTATATAGAGGGCGACCTCCCGATTGTCATGGCCGCGCATGCGGGCCATCCGGTAATCACCGCGTGAAGGCCACCGACTACTGGATCGTCCGCTTTCGCCTTTCGCGGATGATGACAGTGTAGAATGCCGCGATGCGCCCACCGGCTCTCAATCCGCTGTTTGCGCCGCTCTCGACGTTGCCCGGCATTGGGCCGCGACTGGAAAAGCTGTTCGGGCGCCTGCTTGGCCGTGACGACGAGCGGTCGCGGCTGATTGATCTCCTGTTTCATCTGCCGAGCGGATTCGTCGATCGGCGCAATCGGCCGAAGCTGAGCGAGGTTAAGCCCGACACGGTGGTTACGGTCGCGGTTCGGGTCGATGGCCATCGTCCGCCGCCGCCGCATCGGCCGCGCGCGCCCTACAACGTCGACACCAGCGACGCTGCCGGCAGCATGCAAACGCTGACCGTCACCTATTTCAACGCGCGCCGCGACTATATGGAGAAGCTCTTTCCCGAAGGTGAAGTGCGTTACGTGTCGGGCTCGACGACGCTCTACGATGGCCATCTGCAGATGGTGCATCCCGACCGCGTCGTCGACGAAGCCGGTTTGGCGGCGCTGCCGCTGATCGATCCGGTCTATCCGCTCACCGAAGGCTTGCATCCCAACCAGCTGCGCAAGGCGATTGCGGTCGCGCTCGAGCGCGTGCCGAAGAATTTGCCGGAATGGCAGGACGCGGCTTGGCTCAAGCGCAACGGCTTTGGCGGCTTTGCCGAGGCGCTGGAGCGGATCCATCGGCCGCAAGACCCGGCCGACATCAAGCCGGACAGTGCGCCGTGGTCGCGGCTCGCCTATGACGAATTGCTCGCCGGGCAGCTCGCGCTGGCGCTGTTGCGCGCGCATCAGCGCGGCCGCGGCGGACGCTCCGGCCGGGGGACCAATGCGGCGGGGCGCTTGCGCGAGCGCATCATCGCCGCCCTACCCTACGCGTTGACGGCCTCGCAGCAGCAAGCCGTCGCCGACATCGTCGCCGACCTTGCCCAGCCGCAACGCATGCTCCGCCTCCTGCAGGGCGACGTTGGCTCCGGCAAGACGGTGGTGGCGCTGCTCGCCGCCGCCCACGTCATCGAGGCCGGCCGGCAGGCCGCCTTGATGGCGCCGACCGAAATTTTAGCGCGCCAGCATTTTGCCACCATCGCGCCGCTCGCTGTGGCGGCGGGTATGCGCGTGGCCATCCTGACCGGGCGCGAGCGCGGCCGCGAGCGCGCCGACATTCTGGCGGCGCTCGCCGCGGGTGAGATCGATCTCTTGGCCGGCACCCATGCGCTGTTCCAGGAGGACGTTGCGTTCCACGATCTCGCCCTCGCCGTCGTCGACGAGCAGCACCGCTTCGGCGTGCACCAGCGGCTCGCGCTCGCCCGCAAAGGCGAGGCGGTCGATCTTCTGGTGCTGACCGCAACGCCGATCCCGCGCACGCTCGTCCTCACCTATTTCGGCGACATGGATGTTTCGGCGTTGCGCGAAAAGCCAGCCGGCCGGCAAAAGGTCGACACCCGCACCATTCCGCTTGAGCGCCTTGCCGAGGTGATCGAGGCGGTGGCGCGCGCACTCAAGGAAGGCCGCCGCGTCTATTGGGTCTGCCCGCTGGTCGAAGAATCCGAAAGCGTCGATCTCGCCGCCGCCGAAGAGCGCTATGCCGAGCTCAAGCACCGCTTCGGTGCCACCGTCGATCTCGTGCACGGCCGCATGCGCGGGCCCGACAAGGACCGCGCCATGGCGCGATTTGCCGCCGGCGAGACGCGGCTCCTGGTGGCGACGACGGTGATCGAAGTCGGTGTCGACGTGTCGGAGGCGAGCGTCATGGTGATCGAGCACGCCGAGCGCTTCGGCCTTGCGCAGCTGCATCAGCTGCGCGGCCGCATCGGTCGCGGCGCGGAGCGCTCGATCTGTCTGTTGCTGTATAAAGGGCCGCTTGGCGATACGGCTAAGGCGCGTCTCGCCATCATGCGCGAGACCGACGATGGCTTCCGCATCGCCGAGGAGGATCTAAAACTGCGCGGCGAAGGCGACCTGCTCGGCACCCGGCAAAGCGGCGAGCCCGGCTTCCGCGTCGCCCGTCTCGCGTTGCACGGCAACTTGCTCACGGCCGCGCGCGACGACGCCGCGTTGGTGCTCTCCCGCGACCCGAAGCTCACTTCACCGCGCGGCGAGGCGCTGCGCCATCTCCTGTACCTGTTTGCCCGCGACGAGGCGATACGGCTGTTGGCGGCGGGGTAGCGGCGCATGCCTGTTTTACTCAGAAAAAATCTCCTCGATGTCCCTGCGGCTGTCCAAAATGCGGATGATCTCAGGAATGTCATTGGCAACCCGGTAGAAGACAACATGCGGCGCGGCCGCAAGCGATCGAATGCCGATCCCCAACTCATTGCGTGCTCGGCCGGCAAAGGGATGATCTTCGATGGTCGCAATAACGTTGCCGATCTGACGTACGATTTTGCGTGCGGTATTCCTTCCGGCAACGTGCTCGTAATAACTCCAGATTTCATCCAGATCGGAGAGCGCTTCGGGTGACCAGTTGGCTTTGGCTTTACCCGTGCTCTCCGCCACGGCTATTTGCTCTTATTGCGGATAAATTCGTCAATATCGACAGCGCTGCCTTTGCCGGCGTCGAGCGAGCTAATGCCTTTGTCAAGCTCCTCACGTAGACCGCGGAGCTTCTCTACGTGCGACAATAATTGCCGGCCGATCTGCTCTTGATCGGCATCGGGCAGGGCGGCTACTTCGGCGATTGCCTGTTCGAGAGTCTTGATCATTGAAAGCCTGTACACATTTGAAGGTGGACCTGCGTCACTATAAATTAAGGCGACTTGCCGCATCGCTCAATGGGTATTGCAGGCGCACGATCGCTACAGCCCCAGCGCTCGCGGCAGCCAGAGCGAGATCGCCGGCAGATAGGTCACCAGCATCAGCACCGCGAACATCACGGCGTAAAAACGGCCAGATGCGGCGCAGCACCTGTTCGATCGTGACCTCGCCGACCGCGCAGCCGACGAACAGGATGGCGCCGACCGGCGGGTGGCACAGTCCGATGCCGAGATTGAGCAGCATGATCATGCCGAAATGCACCGGGTCGACGCCGAGCTTGAGCATGACCGGAAGCAGGATGGGCGTTGCGATCAGGATCGACGGCGCCATGTCGACCAGGCAGCCGAGCAGCAACAGCATCGCGTTGATCAGGAGCAGGATGACGTATTTGTCGGTCGAGATCGAAAGGAAGAACGCGGTGATCTTGGCCGGCATCTGGGTCAGCGCCATGATGTAGCCGACGCTCGAGGCACAGGCGATCAGGGTGAGCACCATCGCGACCGTGCGCATGGTGCGGTGGATGAGCGCCGGCAGGTCGCGCCAGCGGTAATCGCGATAGACGAACATGGTGACGCAGAACGCCCAGACGCAGGCCACCGCGCCGGCCTCGATCGCGGTGAATACGCCGGCCAGGATGCCGCCCAAGATGATGACGAGCGTCACCAGGCCCCATAGCGCATTGATGCTGATCTTGACCGCGTCGGCGAGCGGCACCGTCTTGCCGCGCGGATGGCCGTCGCGATAGGCGATGACCAGGCAGAGCACGATAATGGCAAAGCCGAGCAACAACCCTGGCACCACGCCAGCCATGAACAGGCTGATGATCGAGATCGTGCCGCCGGTGGCGAGCGAGTAGATCACCGCATTGTGGCTCGGCGGCACCAGCAGTGCCTGCACCGAAGCCGAGATCGTCACGTTGGTGGCGAAGACGCGGGGAAAGCCGCTTTGCTCCATCTGCGGGATCATGACCGAGCCGATCGCGGAGGTGTCGGCGACCGCCGAGCCGGAAATGCCGGAGAGAAACGTGGTGGCGACCACGTTGACGACCGACAGGCCGCCGCGCACGCGGGTAAATCCGACCAGCACGTCGGCAAAGGCGACCAGGCGGCGGGCCATGCCGCCCTCGGCCATGATGGCGCCGGCGAGCACGAAGAACGGAATGGTCAGCATCGCCACTTTGCTCACCCCGTTGGAGATCTGCAGCATCACCGCTTCGAGCGGAATGCCGATCCACAGCGCACCCGCAATGGCTGCGAGCGCCAGCGCGTAGGCGATCGGCATGCCGATGACGAAGCAGCCGAACATGGTGGCGAGCAGGACGAAGATATCCATGCGGCGTAGCTTTCGCTGTCACCCGGAGGTCGATATCGCTTCGGCTATGGCAGACAGCGGCGGCGCGGGCGCGCCGATCGCCAACCGTTCGGCGACGAACAGCAAAAGGATGGCGCCGCCGACCGGAATCGGCAGGTAAGTCAGGCCGACCGACAGCGCCGGGAAATCAGCAACCGAATTCTGCCACGTCGTTGCGACCAGACTGGCGCCCCAGACAGCCATGAACAGTGCGACCAGGGCCATCAGCAATTCGACGACCAGCGCGCATAGGCGTTGCAGATGCGCCGGCAACAGCGACACGAAGAACGACATGCGCATGTGCATGCCGACACGATAGCAGGCGGCCGCGCCAAAGAATGTCAGCACGATCATCAATAGAACTGCGGTCGGCTCGGGCCACGATGCGGCGCGGTTGAGCACATAACGCGTATAGACGGCCCACGGAATGACCGCGGAGATCAGCACCAACGCCGTACCGGCCACGACGACGCAGAACAGATAAAGCGCGTCCATCATTGCGCGGATGGTCGGTGCCATGATTGCTACCTCCAAGCGCCATTACGAGGAGCGACGAAGCAACGCCATTCCTTGAACCACAAGAGAGAGTCCAAATGCCACCAAACGTTTTGCGAAACGGTGTGGACTGACGCCTCCCATTGATGATCCACATGAGCCGAACTCTGCCGGCAGTCGCGGACGCTCTCTCCGAATGGCACGATATCTTGCTCCAACCCCTCTGGTTGCTACCTCCACTGGAACGATACGGCAAGGTCCGCTCGGGGTATTCCAATAGTTGTGGCATGCTATTATTGCCTCCAATTGATGATGCGTGAGGTGGGCAATGCGTTCTATCTTCGAGACCTTTGTTAAGTCGGCCGTAGTGGCGACGATACCGAGCGGCATATTTGCTTCGCTTGTGGCCGTTAGTCTCGCCAAGAACAACTCCGCGGACTCTACTAATAGCGTTATAACGTGGGTTAAGCAGTATTTCGGGTGGCCAGTAGATGCGCTAAAGGCGATCTTTGATCTCTCTCAACACGGGTACTTATTCACCTCGACTTACGACTTCCTTTTAGGCCCTGCTTTGCCGGCTACGACGGCCGTGGTCGTATTTAGCTACATAGTGCCTTTGTTGATCGCGCCAATACGTGGTCGCCCGCTAGTGGACCACCTTTGGCCGTCATCCTGCCATGTGTTGAACCACCGCCTCGAAAAAGTTGACGCGAACGCAGACGACCCCTACTCGCCAAGCAAACCCTTGTTTGAGCGCGAAGACGAGTTTCGCTGGTTGATGGCATTCGCCGGCCCGAAGACAAGCGCTGGTGCCGCTTGGACAACCCTCGAAGGTCCCGAAGGCGTTGGCAAAACGCACCTGGCGCTCACGTGGCTTAGGAGACTTAGGGAACTTGGTTGGGATGCAGGTGTACTGGAAAAGACAGTCACCGCCTTTCAGATCGAGCACGCGGCAATTCGACGTGACACGGCAATCCTTATTGATGACGTGCTTCGCCAGGACCAACAGGAATTGTGGCACCGGATCGATGCCTTTCTTAGAAAGCGCCGCTGCTTCAACATGCATATTGATTATTTCGCTCGAAAGCCGGTGCGGCTGCGCATCCTACTGGTTGACCAAGTGATCTTTTACTCCCCCGAAGATACAGATCTTGATCGGCAAACAATTGAACGGGTCGAAAACGCTTATCGTGAGGGTCAACATTTGCGACGGATTCCCGATGCTGCCCTACGGGCGCTCAAACCAAATCTGTCGCTTGACCAGATCAAAGAAGCAGACGGCCGACCGCTTTACGTCCTGACCAAACCGTCTGAATTTGGGCGCCGAGCACAAATACGACTCGATCGGGCGGAGTCTATAGGAAAGCGCGTCTTGGCGCTTGCCGCCCTCGTCGGGCCGATACCGCAAGCGGACCGCAGGAAAATCCCAAACACAGACGCAAATATCAGAACACTAATGAAGATTTTTGAGGGGGAGAGCCGGAACAGCTTGGCAAAAACTATTCCCGAGCTTCGACCAATGGCTTTTGCTGATGAAGTTCTTCTGAGGTGGGCTGCCGATCAACCAGAGCCGGATTGGCAAGAACTTTTTCGTTCAGCGTTAGCTCTCAGTCCCTTATCGGTAGCATACCGATTGGCTAGCCTGTGGCAACGCAACATTTTGTCCCAAAGCGGGGAGGATTTGCGAGCTACTATGCAGAAAATTTTCGATGAAGTCCAATCAGATATGGTCGCTGGGTTACATAACGAAACTCAGCAAGTTATTGACAGGATACTTGAACAGCTAGTCGCTGACGAGAGATCGAGCAGAAGGACGTGGATGTTTGACCCTCGAGAGAGCGCTCCGTTGAATTCAATGGCCTGGAATGCCACATCAGATAAAGCACCACCGATTCTGTCGAAAAAGACGATTGCGCGTATTGGATGGCTCGCACAAAGTCGTCCTTTTGACCCTGAAATTCGAGCTGCGGAGGCATTGTGCGTAGCTTATATGATCTGTGAGCATGGTAGGAGCGGTCGTTTTACCGACCTCGAAAGATCCGGCGAATGTCTATCTACGCTGGCTAGCAGCTTTCCGAACTACATCCCCATAAGAATTGCAGAAACGATAGGCTTGATTAACGCCATTCCGTTCTACGGGTTAGCTGGGCGTTTCGACGATCTGGAGCGCTCGGGTGAACGACTGGTGGCCATTGCTGCCGCATTCCCTAACAACCCGGAAATCAGGAATCAGGAGGCAGTCGGTATTCACAATGCGATATTTTCTTACATGCTCGCCGAGCGGTTTGATGATTTAGAACATTGGGGCAGTAAGCTTGCAGCTGTCGCTTTTGCACGCCCCGGCGATGCTCATATTGGCCAGATATACGCCCGAAGTGTGTCGCTCGCGATATTCTCCTACGGTCGGGTTGGACGTTTCGATGATCTCGAACGATGGGGCCAACGGCTGGCAAACATAGTTGCAAGGTTCCCCAAGGACCAGAACATTCGGCTTATAGAAGCCTTTAGTACAATCAACCCCATCTTTCGTTACGGAGAGGCTGGACGGTTCGATGACCTTGAACACTGGAGCGAACGTCTTGCAGCCATCGCTGAGGTGTTTCCCACTAATCGGGCTTTCCTTGTCGAAATCGCAAAGGGCGCGAGTAATTCGATTCACTGCTATGGCGATGCTAGACGGTTCAACGATCTCGAACGCTGGGGCAAGCGCCTCGCGGCAATCGTGGCCTCCACGCCGGATAGTTCCGAAATGCAGGCTGGAGAAATAACGATTCAAGGGACCTTGGAACTGACGGAAGCAAAGGGTGCGGTCAATGCAATGTGGAGTTACGGGCAAGCGGGGCGATTTGATGATCTCGAACGCTGGAGCAAGCGCTTAGCGGCGGTCGCTGTGACATTTTCACATAACTCGGACGTCATATCCGAGGCAGCAAAGGGAGCGGCGAATGCAATTGGTCATTATGGAGCAGCGGGAAGGTTCGACGATCTCGAACGCTGGGGCAAACGTCTTGGGGCTTTTGCCGCATCTATGCCAGATAGCGCCGCCGTGTGGACTATGGAAGCCAACGGCGCAGCGAGCGCGGTAAGTACATACGGAAGCGCACAACGCTTCGGTGAGCTAGAGCGCTGGGGTGCACGGCTTGCGACCGTTGCCGACAGGTTCCAAAAACAGACAAAAATTAGGACTTTGGAAGCAACAGGTGCACACAACGCGCTCATCAACTATCGAAAAGTCGATGACACAGTTGGTTGGACGCGGTGGATCAATCGACTAGCCTCAGTTGCGCGAGATTTTCCCGAGAATAGAGAGATTCAGGAACTTGCGGAGCATTTTGGCATCGCATATGTAAACCAAGCCATGCGCGGCTGGCCATATGGCGGTCCCAAGATTAGCGATACGTAGGC
>JASHXZ010000323.1 GCA_030043285.1 Xanthobacteraceae bacterium
TGCTCGGCAAAATGCAGAAGGCCCGGCGTGACCAGCCGGGCACCATCGATCATGACGCCGATCACCTCGCCCTTTGCCTCGGCGAGCCCGACGTTAATGGCCCGCGCCGGCGAGGGCGGTGCGGGATCGATGCGCATCAGTCGAAAATTTCCTTTGAGTCCAGCTATGAGCCCCGGTCCCAGCGCGGGATTCGAGCCGTTGTCGACAACGATGATCTCGTAGTCTTCGGCCGCGATGTTTTGCTGATAGCTGGACGATAGCGACAGCAAGGTGCGCGGCACCTCACGCGCCATGTTATAGGCGACTACAACCAACGATAAGCGCGGCTTGCGCCGGTTCTCATCGCCCACGCGGTCGTCCTCCTGATTGGAAATCGAGCAAGGGGCTCCCGGAGCGCGGATATTAACCATGATCGCCGCGAGCGACGGTGCGTCGGCGTCCGATCGAACGCATGCTTCTGTCCCGTACGCATTCAACGAGTCAAGCTGCGCGTGCTTGAGCTAATTGTGGCGCAATCTTGAATCATCCATGCAGGCCTGCTACGATCAATAATGGCCTCTGAATATCGACCCGAACGGCCCAGTTTGGCCGTTCAGCGCCAATCGCCGGAACTGAAACAGCCGACTGGCGCCTGCGAGTCGAGTTCTGATGACCTTTTCGAATGGGCCATCACGGAAGCGCTTTTTGCCAAGCCATTGTCGCTGTTTCTCACCGCCTGGGCCGGCCACATTCCGTTCCTGTTTGCGCTGTTCAAGCTGTCCAAGCCACGCAATTACGTCGAGCTTGGCGTCCAGTATGGCGGAAGCTTCGTTGCCGCGTGCTCGGCCGCGGCGCGGTATGATATCGGAACGTCATGTTTCGGCATCGATAATTGGCAGGGCGATCGACATTCCAGGTCGTATGACGGCGACGACGAGTTCCGCAAGTTGTCTGAATACCTGAAGAGGCATTTCCCAACCGCTGTTCTGCACCGCAAGGATTTCAGCGACGCGTTGCAGACCTTCGAGGACGGCACGATAGACATCCTGCATTTTGACGGCCTCCATACGCTTGAGGCGATTCAGCGCGATTTCGCCGACTGGCGCCCCAAACTGTCGCGGCGCGGCATCGCATTGTTCCACGACATCTCGTTGCGCGAGGCCGAGTTTGGCGTCTGGAAATTTTGGGACCGGCTCAAGACCAGCTGTCGAACAATCGAGTTTTATCACAGCGCCGGGCTCGGCGTGGCGTTCGTTGGGCCGGACCAAACGCCAGCTGTAAACCGACTGCTGAGCCAGTGGGAGACGAACGATCCTTTTCGCGAGTTTTTCAGGACGACGTGCGAGCATATCGGCCGCGAACTGCCCGACCGCATGATGGCCACGCTGCCGGCGCCCCAGCCTTCCAAAGTCCGGAGATTGCTTCGGCCGATTAAGCGCTTTGCCAAGAGGCTCGCGATGGTCGGTTCCGCGGGCAGCGGAAAATAGGCGTTTTGCAAGCCTCAATCCCTTGATCAATCCTGTACGGGGGCAGGGCTCCGATCCCGTCTGGACGCCGCAGCGCGATGCGCGGCGGCCTGCGCCCTTCCGACCTGGAGTTCCTGCTTTGACGGCATGTAGAGGTGATAGGGCTTGCCCTGGAAATCGAGCCGATCGATTACGGCCTCGAAGTATACCGGCCACGTGTAGGGATTGGGCGCCAGTGTATTGACCGGCCGCTCCAAGGTAACTCCGAGAAGGAAATCGCGCAGCACGAAGGCAACTTCGCGATCGGTCGTGGTTTGCGCGATGCTGCGGATGGAATTTTGATGATGAAATCGATACCAATACAGATCGTGATCAACGTAAACGGGCTCCGCATATCGGAGCGCCCTCAGTGCGAAGTCCCAGTCGTGCACGAGCACCAGCTCCCGAAACGGACCGGCCGCGTCGAAAAGCGCACGCGAAAAGAATAAATTACCGGTCGTGATCGTTGCGTTGTGCTTGAGCAGAGCAAAACCGACCGAGGGCCAGTTCCAGACGTCGGTTTGTAAGTCCCGATACCATTGAGCGATATCGCTTGGTGCCGGCTTGCCGCTCTCGTCGATAAACTCCACACGGCTGAACCCCCAAGCGGCCCCCGCACCCTCCACCGCCTTGAGCATCGTTTCCAGGCGCCTCGCGTCGTAACAGTCGTCGGAATTGATGATCCCGATCCACTTGCCTCGCGATCGCGCGATACCTTCGTTGATGGAGGCAGGCGCACCCTTGTTGGCGCGCGCCAGCAAATGGAGGCGCGGGTCCCGGGCGGCCAAATCCGCGAGGATCGCCGGCGATCCGTCGGAAGAGCCGTCATCGATGGCGATCAGCTCGAGATCGTCGACTGTCTGCGTCAGTACCGACGTTGCCGCGGCCGCGACGTAGGGCGCATGATTGTAGCTTGGCATGATGACGCTGACGAGAGGGGACGCCGGCATCGGTTTACCACCAGCGCGGTTTCATGGCGCGCACGCGCCGCCAGAAGCCGAAGGCCAATCGCCTGAGATATGCCGTGGTCAGTCGTCTCATTGACGAGCTTCGAAACACGTCGTCGATATTCACTTGCGGCTGTGCAGACGACTGCGCCGCCTGACGCGGCACGAGCTGCCGCAAGGCCGTCAAGCTGCGTTCATAATTCATGATCATGGATCGGATGCTTGCCGCGGGTTCTGCGTCGACATCGCCGAGCCCTGCCAGCGCCGACCAATAATCGTCGAACAGCATAGCCCGTTCGTTCAGCCTTTGCAGCGCCTCGCCTGTCGCCCACAGATACGCGCGGCCATTGCGGTTGTCGGGTTCGAGGCTGCTGCCGCTGGTCCAGTCGTTCCAGGAGTTGATGAACAGCAGGCGGCGCCCCCGAGGATACGTCAACAAGGCCTGCAGGCCTGCCCAATACAGCCATTGATAATATTCGAGGGCGGTCGAGCCGCGGGCAATATCGGCATCGTCCTG
>JASHXZ010000324.1 GCA_030043285.1 Xanthobacteraceae bacterium
CCGGAGGCGAACTCGATCGCCGAGTAGAACAGCACGTTGATCATCAGCATCGGCCGGCGGCCCCAGCGGTCGGCAGCGCGGCCGAACAGGAAGGCGCCGACCGGCCGCATGGCCAACGTGAGCAGGAGCGCGAAGGTGACGTCGGTGATCTCGGTATGGAATTCCTGGGCGATGTCCTTGAGCACGAACACCATCAGGAAAAAGTCGAAAGCGTCCAGCGCCCAACCGAGAAAGCTCGCCGCGACGACGTGTTTCTGCTCGCTGGTCCAGCCCGACAGCGCCGCAATGCGCATGGCCGTTCCTCCCGATGGATCGCAATGGCGGCTTGCATCATGAACGCGCCATGCCGCTGCTGCAAACCCAACGGACGCAGCCACGCATCGTTCCAGGGTTGCAGCTAAGGCGGCCCTTTCGCGGGCCGGTAGCTTCAGCCGACCAGATCGATCTTGAAGCCCGAGCGCTGCAGCACGAGCGCTCGCCGCCCGTGACAGCCGCAGCGTTAAAGTCGTGCTTCGGAATAAATGCGCCTTGCGCCTTGCAAATGAAGAATCGCGGGCCGGTCGCAACTCCGGCTGGCCACTTTTTCGCTACCTACGCACCGTGAGGTAGTGGCCGCTGCGTACGGATGTCCGCGTTGGGTACCCTCAATCGAAAAGCCCCCCGGCTCCCGTGCGTTCCATGCTGCGTGTCTGCATTCCACGCCGCCGCGATCGCGAATCAAACTAAGCGCAAATCAAGTTTACACAAGAGGCAATTGAGAACCACACATAATAGGCATTTATGGCATGCGCTGCCGCGTGTTGGGCTCCAACGACAAGACAGCGATGGGCATGCGGCCGAGCAGTTGTTGCGCTGCGATAGGCGAGGCGAGCGAGACCGTTCTTTCGGGCCTCAAGACATCCAAAAAGATGCCGTTGAGCTCACGGGGGATTGCGACGCGCGTTTCGCTGCACTGCAATACATGAAGCCCGCCGGAATCGCTCTCGGCACGTCGCATGTTGAATCGGCAAAATGCCACGATCACCGCGGCGTCTGTCGATGTCCTCGCAAATGCCACCACGCGTTCGGCTTGGGGCCCCGAGGTCGCCAGCGGCACGTACTTTCCCGCGGAAAATAGTCCCGGCATTCTCTTTCGCAGCGCAAGAGTGCGCGCCACGACAAATTGCTTGACGCGACCGTCCTGCCAGGTCGCCAGCAGTTCGTCCAAGGACGCCGTCCCAAGCGATCTCCGCCGCGCCGCAAAATCGACGGCCGAACGATTATCGGGATCGACGAGGCTCAAGTCCCAATATTCACAGCCTTGATAGATGTCGGGCACGCCGGGCGCGGTGAGCTTGACCAGCATCTGGGCCAGTCCGTTGGCGGCGCCTGCAGCCGCAATCCGCCGCGCGAACGCCGCAAGCTCCGCCAACAGCGCGGAGCCGCCGCCAAACAACCAGGCAATATAGTCAGCGGCGGCACGCTCGTACGCCTCATTGGGCGCCGACCAATCGGTGTGCACCTTGGCCTCGCGCAGCGCTTTGCGCTGCCATGCCGCGACCCGGTCCGCAAAGGCGGCGAGCCCGGCTTGGTCGGTGACCTCGAGGCCATGCGGCCAGGCACCGACCACGATCTGAAACAGCATCGCGAGGTTTCCGCCGCTCGGCATCGGGTCAGCCGCGACGGCCGTGCGCGACGATTGGCTCAACGCGATCCATCGCTCGACTGCGCGCGCCCAGTCTTGCGGAATTTCGCTCAAGACAGCGAGCCGCGCCCGCACGTCCTCACCGCGTTTATGGTCGTGCGTGGCGGTCGCCAGCATCGCGTGCGGAAATGCCGCCAAACGCTCATCCATTAGCCGGTGAAATTCACCTGCCGAACATGCGAACACGCGCAGATCGAAACCGACATCGTTGCGCGACAGCAGAGCGCCATAGCGATAGAACGCGGTGTCCTCCACCGCCTTGGCGCAAAGCGGCGCGCTCAATTGCTCGAAGCGAGCGAGCGCAACATTTTGCAGCTGATCGAGCGAAGGATGAATGTTGTCGCCGACAAGCCAGTTGCCGAACGCCAGCAGAAGCTGCCGGTCGCCAGGCAAGCAGGTTTCTGTGGCCCGCGCGATGGCTCGCGAAAGAAACACCTGATCGGCCGGCGAGGTTTTTTGATCCACCCGAGCGTAAATCCGGTAAACCCGGAACGACACCAGGATTTCGGTCAAGCAGCGCCGAATGGCAGCTCGTGAATAATCGCGGGTTGCCAGACGGCTTTGCGCGAGGGTGGAGAGCGTCTCGACCAAAGCCTCGCGTTGGGCAAAAAAGCTTCGCTCCAGAATTTGGCGCCGGGCCAGCTCTTCTTCCACCTCGAAATCGCCGAGCCTGCCGCTGACCCGCTGCCACAGATCGCGCAGCGCCGGCCCGCCACTCTGGTCGTGGAGGACCGCGCTCACGTCATCCATGAAGTCGTATCCGGTGGTGCCGTCGGTGTGCCATCGCCCTGGCAGGACTTCGTCGCGCGCCAAGATCTTCTCCACGACGATGTAAGCCTCGCCCTTGGGCGTGCCGGGCGGGCGCTTCCTGTCGAGCGCGCGCAGGCGCTGGCGCAGCGCGCAGCAGTATTTTTCCGGGTCTGTCAAGCCGTCGATATGATCGACACGTACGCCGTCGATCAAGCCTTCGCCGTAGAGCGCAAACAGCTTCGCGTGCACCGCTTCGAATACGTCCTCGTCCTCGACCCGGAGCGCGACAAGCTCGTTGATGTCGAAGAAACGCCGCCAATTGATCTCGTCGTTGGCGGTGCGCCACCAGGCGAGGCGATAATGCTGCTGCTCCAACAACTCATGGAGCCGTTCGCGACCGTGCGCCGAACCTGCATCGAGGTCACACAGCGCCGCCTCGCTTAGAGCCTGGCCCGGCGCGAGTGGAAACACGTGATCGAAATAGCGGATGACGAACGACGATCGCTCGGTGTCGCGGCCAGGCGTGATCTCGCCGGCTTCGAGCGCTTCGCCATAGGGGCGACCCAGAACCGGCAGCAAGATCTTGTTTGCCAGGCCGCGGTTCGGCGGCTCCCAGTCGATGTCGAAATAATGTGCGTAAGCGCTGTCGCGGCCATGCTTCAACACATCCGTCCACCAGGCGTTCTCGCTGCCGGTCGCCATGTGGTTCGGTACGATGTCGACGATCAGGCCGAGCTCATGGCGGCGCAGCGCGACGACAAACCGGCGGAATGCATCCTCGCCGCCGAGTTCGGGATTGATGTGCGCGAGGTCGACCGCATCGTAGCCGTGCATCGAGCCGCGCCGCGCGGTCATAATGGGCGACGCATAGATATGACTGATGCCGAGCGCCGCAAAGTAAGGCGCCAACGCGCCCGCATCCGCAAAGGTGAAGCCGCGGTGCAACTGCAGCCGCATGGTGGCGCGCGGGGGGCTCACGGCGCACCCCTTTTTACGAGCGATGAGACACGCTTGTGCACATCGGGTGAATCGAGGAGTTCGCCGGCATCGCCAGGATAGCGACGGCGCCAATTCGGGTGTTCGTCGATCGTGCCCGGAAGGTTCGGTTGCTCCGCGCTGGCGAGCGCGTCCTCCAGCGGCAGCAAAGCGAGCCGTGATGGCGTTGAGGCGATGAATTTGACGGCCGCATCGGCGGCCCTCCTGTCGTCATCCGCGGCAGGCAAATCGCCGTCGGCCACTTTGGCCGACGCAAAGGCGCGCCATAGCGCTTTGCGGTCCGTATTTCGTTCCGCCTCGGCCTGCGCCGGATCGGCGAGCGCGCCGAGCCGCGCCCGCATTTTCAGATCGCAGCCGCGCCACCAGCCTGCGACGGTCGGCAGGTCATGCGTCGACGTCATGGCGATCGCTTCAGGCGGCCAAACGGACGGCGGTCTGAAACGCTTATTGGTGCGCTCGAACCACAGCACGTTCATGCCGTAAATGCCGGCGCGTTTGAGACGAGCGCGAAAGCCGCGCGGCACTGTGCCGAGATCTTCGCCGATCACGACGGCACGGTAACGATGCGATTCCAGCGCGGTGAGCCGAAACAGATCATCGAGCGGATAAGTGAGGTAAGCGCCCTCCGCGGATTTGGCGCCTTCCGGAATGACCCAAATCCGCATGAAGCCCATGACATGATCGATGCGCACGCCGCCGGCATGCCGCAGGCAGGCGCGAAGCGTCGCGATGAGCGGCCCAAATCCCACCTCACGCAGCGCATAGGGCGAAAACGTCGTCAGTCCCCAACTCTGTCCGTCGAGATTGAATAAATCCGGTGGCGCGCCGATTTGCAGACCGCCAAGCAGCGTTTCGCTGCTGGCCCAGGCATAGCTGCCGCTGGGACTCATGCCGACTGCGAGATCGGCAATCAGACCGATCCGCATCCCGTCGGCCTTCGCTTGCTGCTGGGCGTTGGCGAAGGAGCGGTCGGCGATCCACTGCAAAAAAATGTGAAACAGAACGTCGCGCCGATTGTCTTGGGCAAAACGCTGCACCGCGTCGCCATGCGGATCGCGCCACGGCGCCGGCCAACTCTGCCAATGCCACGCCGCAGGATCGCCTTTGAGCCGCGCCGCATGCAGCGCCTCAAACAAAGCATGCTGCTCGAGCGCGGCGCCGGCGGCTGCGCGGAAGGCGGCGAAATCGACGGCAACATTGGTGGTTGAAGTACCGGTGAGATCATGCGCGACGAAATCATCAAATAAACGGCGCAGCAGCGTCATCTTGTTCCGGGCTGCTCTAGGCCAATCGATCAGCGGCTCTGTCTCGATCGCGCGCGCGTCGTCGAGGTCAGCTGCGCTCCTCGCGCGTTCGACGCGAGCGTCATCAAATACTGAAGCAGGATCAGCCAGGAGCGGATTATAGAAGAGCCGGTTCGACGGCGAATAAGGGCTGAAATGACTGTGATCCGCGCTGAACAAGGCATGGGCCGGGCTGAGACTGAGCGCCGCGACGCCGAGTGCGGCGGCGTGCCGCGCCAGCGCGCCGACCCCCGACATATCGCCGATACCGCAATCTCCCGGACGGCGTAGCCCGTAGATCTGCGCCGTAAGTCCCGCCAAACGCTCGCCGGGCGCGACGTCGTCGATGCTCAGGCAGCGCGGCGGGCTGACCGCGAGCGCAAGCCGCGTCGGCCCGATCTCGAGCGTATGGTAGCCGATCGTTTGCACCGGTCGCACACTGATGCCGCGCGCGGTGCGGCGCACGGCGAGGTCCGCAACGCTGCCGTCCTCGCGCGTCAGGCGCGCGGTCGTCCGCTCGCCGGCGGCATGAATAGGCAGCAGGATTGATTGATCTACCGTGGCGGTGACAAGCGACGGCAGCTGCTGGCGCTCCAACATATGCCGGCTGTGCGCCAAATGCGTTGCGCTGTCGCACGGCAACCGCATGGCCGCGAGAATACGGCGAAGCGAATCGAGCGGCACGTCATGCCGGTTGTTGGCGTAATCGGCCCATTGCACCGCGATTCCGGCGCGGCGCGCCAGCTCGCGAACCGCCGCGTCATCCATCGGAAGCCAACAGCGCGACGGTGGTATACGGCTCGAGGCGGCCGCTCCGCACTGCGCGCGCAGCCGATTCCGAGGAACTGAACAGCAAGCGCTGCGCCTGCGCCGCAACAGCGGCAGGCTCAGCCGCCAAATTGCTCGCCAGCGTCAGTATCGCGCCATCGCCCATGCGCCAGCGCGCCAGCACGGCGGCAGCGCCGACGGCGCTGGCAGCGAGTGCGCGGGCGCCATCGAGACGCGGTACGATCTCGCTCTGCCGCAGCGCCAGCAAATGCCGGTACAGGTTCGCGCGCCGCCCGGCTTCGGGCGCATATGGCAACGGCCGCGATTGCTCGAACGTCGCGAGCGCATTGGGATCGGGAATCTTGGCAAGATGCTGCGGCTCGGAAAAGTACGCAAAGCGTGCAAACTCGCGGTGCCTGCCGTCGCGCACCGCCTGGGCAAGCTCGGGATTATGGTCGGTGAAGAACAAAAACGGCGAGCGGCTCGCCTCTTCCTCACCCATGAACACCAGCGGCATTTGCGGGCACAATAGCTGCAATGCGATGGCGGCCTCGAGCGCTTCCGGACGCGTCAACGCAGTCAATCGCTCGCCGAAGGCGCGGTTGCCGATCTGGTCGTGGTTTTGCAGGAACAGCACGAACGCGGTCGGCGGCAGTTGCGCACTCGGCGTACCGCGCCGCTCGCCGTCGCGATACGCCGACGGCTCGCCCTGGTAGATGAATCCGTCCTTGAGGCAGCGGGCAAGCCGCGCCGCAGGCGCGTCGGCATAGTCGGCGTAATAGCCTTCATGTTCGCCGGTCAGAAGAACGTGCAGCACGTGATGGCCATCGTCGTTCCACTGCGCGTCGAAATCGCCGGCCAAGTGGCTGGCGGTGTTGTTATCATTCTCCAGCACAAGATGAACGTGCCGGTCCGGCGCAACGGTGCGGCGCAGTTCGGCGGCCATTTCGTCGAGCCAATCCGGGTCGGCGATGGCATGGACCGCATCGAAGCGCAGGCCGTCGAAACGGTACTCGATCAGCCAATACAATGCGTTCTCGATGAAAAAGCGCCGCACCTCGCGGCGGCGAAAATCGAGCGCCTCGCCCCATGGTGTCGCGACGTCATCGCGAAACATTTGCGGGGCGTAGAGGTGGAGATAATTTCCGTCGGGCCCGAAATGGTTGTAGACGACGTCCAAAAAAATCATCAGGCCGTGCGCATGCGCGGCATCGACCAGCGCCTTGAGTGCATCGGGCGGGCCGTAGCTTGATTGCGGCGCGAACGGCAGAACGCCGTCGTAGCCCCAATTGCGCGCGCCGGGAAACTCGGCGATCGGCATCAGCTCGATCGCGGTAAACCCGAGTTCGGCAAGCCGCGGCAGTTCGCGGGCGACGCCGGCGAAGCCACCGAGCAGGCCGACATGCAGTTCGTATGTGATCGTGTCGCGCCACGGCCGGCCGCGCCATTCGGTCTGGCGCCAGCGATAGGCGCCCGGATCGACGACGACGCTGTCGCCGTGCACGTCGCCGGCCTGCGCGCGTGCCGCGGGATCCGGCACCCGCATGCCGTCTTGCAGCATGTAGCGATAACGCGTGCCGGCGGTGCAAGCGGCCTCAACCTCGAACCATCCGTGCGCATCGCGTTGCATCGGCAGCGGCTCGTGGCCGGCGATGGCGACCGACACGCTGCGCTGCGCCGGCGCCCAAATGCGAAATTGCGTGCGCCCGGGCGCGATGAGGTTGGCCCCGAAGGGCAGCTGCCAGCGCGACGCGCTCATTGGGTCGGCGCCGGCAGATTGCTGTAGACCAGCACCGCGCTGCGTGCCTGCACCAGAACTTTTTGCTCCTTCAAGTCGAGCGCGTCGGCGTCCGGGCGCGCGGTGTCGATCAGGATGCGGCCGGGCAGGGCGGGTTCCGGCAGCTGAAAGACATGGTCCTCGCCGGTCGGATTGAGCAGGAAGCTCAAAACCGAAACACTGTCGTCCGCATTGCGCGTGGCGCGGCGCAGGCACAGCATCCGGTGTTCCGGATTGGTCCAGGAACTCTCCGCCACGCTGGCGCCATCCGGATTGAACCAGGAAATATCGAAAATGCCAGGCGCCGGCTCGCGGTGACCATGCAGAAAATGGCGCGACCGCAGCGCGGTATGTTCGAGGCGCAGCCTGATCAGCTTGGAGACGAAACTCCGCAATTGCCGGTTCTCAGGCGTCTCCGCCGCCGCCCAGTCCAACCAGGAAATGTCGTTGTCCTGGCAATAGGCGTTGTTGTTGCCGCCCTGGCTGCGCCCGAATTCGTCGCCGGCGAGCAGCATCGGCGTGCCGTGAGCGAACATGACGCTGGCGAGCATGGCGCGGCGCACGCGTCCGCGCGTCTCCACAATCGTTTTGTCGTCGCTTGGGCCCTCGCTGCCCCAATTGGCCGAATAGTTCTCCGCGGTGCCGTCCTTGTTGTCTTCGCCGTTGGCCTCGTTGCGGCGCTGCGTGAAGCTGACGAGATCGGCGAGAGTGAAACCGTCGTGCGACGCCACGTAATTCATCGAAGCCCAAGGCCGGCGCGCATGCCGGTCGAACAGGTCGCCCGAGCCGGCCAGGCGCGCGGCAAATTCGGGCCGCTGGCCGACGTCGCCGCGCCAAAAGCGCCGGGTGCAATCGCGGAAGCGGTCATTCCATTCGGCGAATCCGGGCGGATGCCGGCCGAGCTGATAACCGTCCGGACCGAGGTCCCATGGCTCCGAGATCAGCTTGACGCGGGTGAGCACAGGGTCCTGGCGTAGCGCGTCGAAAAACCCGCAGCCGGGATCGAAGCCGCCCGCCTCGCGGCCGAGCGTGACGCCGAGATCGAAGCGGAAGCCGTCGACGTGAAACGACGTGACCCAATGGCGCAGCGAATCCATCACCATCTGCAGCACGCGCGGATGCGACAGATTGAGGGTATTTCCTGTCCCGGTATCGTTGATGCAGTAGCGTCGGTTGTCGGGCACCAGCCGATAGTAACTGGCGTTGTCGAGGCCGCGGAACGACAGCGTCGGCCCAAGCTCGCTGCCTTCGGCGGTGTGGTTGTAGACGACGTCGAGAATGATCTCGATGCCCGCGGCATGGAGCCGCCGCACCGCGACGCGCATCTCGTGGCGCGACCCGTCGGACAAATAATTCGGCTGGATGGCGAAGAAGTCGATGGAGTTGTAGCCCCAATAATTCTTCAGCCCGTGTTCGATCAGCCGGCGGTCATGCACGAATGCGTGGATCGGCATCAATTCCACGGCGGTGATGCCGAGCGATTGCAGGTATTTGATAACGTCCGGATCGGCCAGCGCCGCGAACGTGCCGCGCTCGTTGGCACGGATGTCATGCCGATGCATGGTCATGCCGCGCAGATGCATCTCGTAAATGACGGTCTTGGACCATTGGATATTCGGCGGCCGATCGTCGCCCCAGTCGAACACGTCGTCGGTCACCACCGCCTTGGGCACGCTCGGGGCGCTGTCGCGCCGATCGATCGACAGATCGCCACGGGGCGAATTCACCCGATAGCCGAATACTGCGTCGCTCCAGCGCAACGTTCCGGCAAGCCGCCGTGCGTAGGGATCGAGCAGGAGCTTGTGCGGATTGAAGCGGTGCCCGTCTTGCGGCTGGTACGGTCCGTGAGCGCGGTAGCCGTAAATCAGCCCGGTGCGGGCGTTTGGCAGATAGCCGTGCCAGACCTCGTCGGTGTATTCGGGCAGATCGAGACGGCCAATTTCGCGCCGGCCGCTCGGATCGAACAAGCAGAGCTCGACGCGCTCGGCATGGGCGGAAAACACCGCGAAGTTGGTGCCGAGACCGTCCCAGGTGGCGCCAAGCGGATACGGACTGCCGGGAGCGAGCCGGTTTGCAGATGAAGCCATTGGTCAGCCGTCGTGGCGAAGAAAAATGGTGGCAAGCGGCGGCAGGATGAGCTTGAGCGATTGGCCTTGGCCGTGCGCCGCGATCGGTTCGGTCGCAACGCGTCCTTCATTGCCAACGTTCGAGCCGCCGTAATAGGCCGAATCGCTGTTGAATATTTCGCGCCAGGAGCCGGCAAGCGGTACGCCGATGCGATAGCCCCGCCGCGGCACCGGCGTCATGTTGCAGACGACGAGGATCGGCGCGGTGTTCGCCGCATACCGCACGAACGAGAATACCGAATTGGCGCGGTCGTCACCCACCGTCCATTGAAAGCCGGACCCCTCGCTGTCGCGCTGATGCAGGGCGGGATGAGAGGCGTAGAGCGCGTTGAGATCGCGCACGAGGCGCTGCACGCCGGCATGCGCGGCGTCGTCGAGCAGAAACCAATCGAGATCGTGATCGTGATTCCATTCGCCCTCCTGGGCGAACTCACCACCCATGAAGATGAGTTTCTTGCCGGGATGTCCCCACATGAAACCAAAGTAGGCGCGCAGATTGGCAAATTGCTGCCAGCGATCGCCCGGCATTTTGCCGATCAGCGAGCCTTTGCCGTACACGACTTCGTCGTGCGACAGCGGCAGGATGAAATTCTCGGTGAAGGCATAAAGGAGGCCGAATGTCATGTCGTGGTGATGGAATTGGCGATGCACCGGGTCCTTGCTCATGTACAGCAACGTGTCGTGCATCCATCCCATGTTCCATTTGTATGAGAAGCCGAGCCCGCCCGATGAAATAGGCCGGCTCACGCCCGGCCACGCCGTCGATTCCTCGGCGATCATGATCGCGCCGGGACAACGTTCGCCGATCACGGCGTTGAGATGGCGGATAAACCCTATGGCTTCGAGATTCTCGCGGCCGCCATAGACATTCGGAATCCATTCGCCTTCGCGGCGGCTGTAGTCGCGGTAGAGCATCGAGGCGACCGCATCGACCCGCAGCCCGTCGATGTGAAAATGCTCGAGCCAATAAAGCGCACTGGCGATGAGAAAGCCCTGAACCTCGCGCCGGCCGAAATTGTAGATGTAGGTGTTCCAGTCGTGATGAAAGCCTTCGCGCGGATCGAGATGTTCATAGAGCGCCGTGCCGTCGAAGCGCGCCAGGCCGTGCGGATCGGTCGGGAAGTGTGCCGGCACCCAATCGAGAATGATGCCGATGCCGGCAGCGTGCAGCGCGTCGACAAAACGCGACAGCCCTTCCGGCGGACCGAAGCGCGCGCTCGGAGCAAACAGGCCGAGCGGCTGATAACCCCACGAGCCGCCGAACGGATGCTCGGCGATCGGCAGCAGCTCGACATGGGTGAACTTCATGTCGACGAGGTACGGCACCAATCGATCGATGGCGAAGTCCCAGAATGAGCGGCCTCGATCGCGCTCGGCCGGCTGCAGCCACGAAGCCAGATGCACCTCGTAAATAGCGATTGGCGCATCCGGCGCTTGCCGGCGGCCGCGTTCGGCCATCCAGGCCTGGTCATACCAGCGATGACGCTCGGGCTCGGGAACGACCGACGCGGTGCTCGGTGGCGCTTCGGTCTGGCGCGCCACGGGGTCGGCCTTCCATGGCACACCAATGCCGCCGGGACCGAGAATGTCGTACTTATATTTGGAGCCGGGAGCGAGGCGCGGCACGAATATCTCCCAGACACCGCCGCCGTAGCGCACCCGCATGCCGTGGCGGCAGCAATCCCACGAATTGAAATCGCCCACCACTGCGACCCGCGCAGCGTTCGGCGCCCATACCGCAAAGCGAACGCCTCTGACGCCGTCGATCGTCAGATGCTGCGCGCCGAGAGCACGCGCCAGCTCGAAATGCCGGCCTTCGTTGAACAAGTGCAGGTCGACGTCGCCGAGCAGCAGCCCGAAAGAATAAGGATCTTCGGTTTCCTGAACGGCGTCGGGCCAGGTGATGCGCAAGCGGTACGGCAGATGTTCGGGAACAAGATTCTCGAACAGGCCGTCGGCACTGCCGCGCTCAAGCTCGGCGAGCACGGCGCCGTCGGCGCGCCGCAACACCTCCACTTTGACGGCCCCTGGCAGGAAAGCACGGATGATGCGGCCGTCTGCGCTCTCATGCGGGCCGAGCACGGAAAACGGATCGCCGTGGGTGCCCTGCTCGAGCGCCGCGGCGGCTTGTGCATCGAGCCGCCAAGAGTGTCTCAAACGGAGGTCAGCCACGGTGACCTCCGGCGTCTTTATTGAGAACGCGCGTGGCGAGCGCGGCCAGTCCGGCGAGCGGCACCCCGATCCAGCCGGGCCGATTGGCGGCCTCGTAGCTGATTTCGTAAGCGGCTTTTTCGATCAAAAAGAAATCAAGGAGAGTGCGCTCCGCAGGAGTGGCGGCGCCCCCACGCGCTGCCCAATAATCGTGGAGAAACGCTTGTTTGGTGCGCCGGCAAAACTCCGCGATCAGCGTATCGCGCTGCGCTTCGTCCGAGGGTGCAGCGGCCACGCCCTTACCCTCGCGCAGCGCGGCGCCCGCATAATCGATGGAACGAAGCAGCCCGGCGACGTCACGCAATGGGCTGGTCTTGGCGCGACGTTCCTCGATCGGCACCGCCGGCTCGCCCTCGAAATCGATGATGTAAGCATCACCGCTGGCGACCAGCACCTGCCCGAGATGGAAGTCGCCATGAACGCGCGTCATCAAGGTACCGACGCCGGACTTGGCGAGGTTCTTGACCGCGCTCGTCAACTTGCTGCGCGCTTGCACCAGAGATTTGGCATGCCCGGCATCCGCAGCGCTGGCCCAATCGCGGGTGTGCTCGACCGCCGACAAGGCCTTGTCGAGCCTCTGCTCGGCCTTGCGCACCCAGACAGCGGTGTCATGCAGGTCGGCCTGCTTGGGCGCAAGTGCTGTGTCGGACGTTTGTTGGGCCAGCACCGCATGCATTTCGCCGAGGCGGCGGCCGATGACGGCAGCGATCGCGTCGCAGTCGCTCAAAACGTCGAGCTCAGAATCGTCGGCGAGGCTGTCCAGCGCGCGCGTCAGGTGATCGAGAATCCACGACCAGGCGTCGCCCTGATTGCGGATAAAGCCGAGCGCTACCGCCAGCGTGTGCGGCGCACCGTCGGCGGCGCATTGCACGATCTCGCCCAACAGCGCTGGCGCGTGCGCGAACCCCGCCGCCGTCAGATAGCGGCCCATTTCGGCTTCTGGATGCTGGCCGCAGGACACGCGGCGAAAGATTTTCAGCATCGCGGTGTCGCCGACG
>JASHXZ010000325.1 GCA_030043285.1 Xanthobacteraceae bacterium
CCATATGATCCACCGCTTAGTTCGCTTTCGACACCATGATAGGTAAAGCCGTTTTTCATATCGAACGACAGCGCGCCGCCAGTCGCGTTTAGTCCGAAGACCGGATTGCTGGGGACGAGGGTGAGGCTATTAATGGCGTTCTGCGGGATGAAGTCCCAATTGACGATGTCGCCAAAAACCTCGTTGATGCGCACCCCGTTCTGATAGACGGCCAGTCCCTGCGGCGTGCCGATAACCGGCGAAGCCTCAAAGCCGCGATAATTGAGATCAAGCTGGAATTGATTGCCGGTCTGGTCGCCCAAGGAAACGCCGGGCAGCGCTTGGAACATCGATTGGGTAAGGTCGGGCGATCTCATGTAATCGAAAGCAGGGGATTCAACGACCTGGACATTGGACGGGATTTTGTCCTGGTCGACGGCGCCCGGTATGGATTGCGTTGCGGTCGTCTCCGCGGGCGCAGCAGCCGCGGGTGCGGCGGTCGCCGGAGCGCCGGACGCAGCACCTGCGGCTCGGACGGCGCGCCGCGGTGGGGCCGTCTGCGGCACCGGCGTGGTCGCGATCACGTGGATCTCGGGAAGTGATACGGCGTTTGAACTTCCAGCCGAGCTTGAAGCGTCCTGCGCCGCGACGGTTCGTGGCGCAATTGCCAGCACCACTGGGAGTGTCCGAAGCAATCCGCGAAGCGCCGCCTCCCTGACCGATGTCCTTGACCGGCCAGCCTGACCTGCAACGTTGCCCATTGCGCGCCTCACCACGAACCGAATTTGAAATTGATGCCGGCGCGTACGATGCTTTCATTGAAACTAACAATAGAGCCCGCGGCGCCTTGGCAGTTCGCCACGCTCGTGCATGCGCCGTTCGGTAGCTCGACGTAGAGATATTCGACTTTGGCGGTCCAATTGCGCGCGAACGCAAATTCAACGCCACCGCCGGCAGTCCAGCCCGCCTCGACGGTGCTGTCGAAAGTCGAAGGAGGATTGAGACCAGCTTGGATATTGCCCAAAGCTGCGCCGGCAGTGCCGTACATCAGGATACGGTCAAGGGCATAACCGACGCGGCCGCGCACTGTGGCGAGCCATTCGCTCTGGGTTTGACAACCATCGGGCGGCGGCACCACCGCCGAAATGGCGCCACAGGTGATGCCGGAATTACCCTGAAGATTGGTCCAGTCGCCGTCGCCCTCGATACCAAATACGTAGTGCCCTATTTGGTAGTTGGCGCCGATTGTACCGCCGATGAGATAACCTGAGGTGGGGAAGTCGCCGCTCGTCCCCACGGCACTGTCCGACCAATTGCTATTGCCGGTCCCATAGCCGCCATTGATGCCGATGTAGACGCCCGTCCAATTGTATATGGCGACAGGCAGTGGGACAGGCGTTGGAAGGTCAGCGGCAAGTGCATCCGCGGTACCAGCCAGCACCAGCATTGCGGCTGCGACGATAGACATCCTCCTCATGTGACTCTCCCCTTCGCCACATGCACGCGATCGCTTCTTCTTGGCTTGCATCACCTCGGCAAGCGATTCACCTCGCGCGCGACGGCGGCTTTCTCCGGTTCATCCGAGGGCGAGCTTGCAAACCCGCCTCTGTTTCGGGTCGCGGGATTTGAAGTGGAACGAGAGTCGCGACGAAAGCTGCGGTTGTCGCGAAGGCCGAACGGCCGTCGTGAGCGACCCCGCCAATCAATATATTTCGCCGTTAGAATCTCATGCCCCCGCATGCGACGCATCCCCGACCGAGGTCAAAGCGTGGCATCGACGGACCGTCAGAGTAAACCGCATATTTTTCCAGATTAGACCGGGAACTTTTGGCAATCGTCTCCCTGGCGCCACGTGTGGGCAATGCCCATCAAATGTGGGCAACGCCCCTCATGCCGGCTGCAAGCAGGGGGATACCCTTCATATTAGCGATCAATGGTTGTTTAAATCCGCCGTTGCTAAATTCTGCGTTTGACGCCGGGCGGAGCTGCGCTGCCGCTCGTTTTCAGGATTGGGGCAGAGCTATTGGCCGCGACCGGTGTCCATCATCGCTGACCTTGCGGCCCGCAATCCGACCGGCTTCGGCTGGGGCAATTTCGGACGTTCCCTTCCGCTCCGCGCGAGCGAGGGTGTCAATTCGATTGGCCGCAGGACGGGGGTCTTCATTCGATGCGACGGCAACGAGCATGGTTGCCTTGCCTCGGCAATTGCGCAAAACTTGCCTGAACGGTTGCTTGCGAAGCCGATCGAACGAACAGCGGGAGGAGACACGCCAATGCGAGCGATGATCGTTGCTGCCGCACTCGCTACGTTTTTGCCGGTGGGGGCGCTGGCTCAGACGGCCGACGATTTGAAGAATGAGGCAAAAACGCCGCAGAACGTGATGATCTACGGCATGGGCTATTCGGCCGAGCGATACAGCCCACTCACGCAAATCGACAAGCAGAACGTCAAGAAGCTGGTCCCGGTGTGGTCGTATTCGCTGAGCGATCTGCAGGGCGGCGAGGCTTTTCCGGTGGTGTATGACGGCGTCGTCTACATCACGACTCATGATGCGACTGCGGCGGTCGACGCGCTGACCGGCAAACAGATCTGGCGGGTGAAGCACGATTATCCGCCGGCGACGCTGCGCGTGGTGTGCTGCGGCATCGTCAACCGCGGCGCCGCGATCTACGACGGCATGATCATTCGCGCCCTGATGGATGACCGCATCATCGCGCTGGATGCCAAGACCGGCAAGATGGTCTGGGAAACGAAATCCCCCGATCCGGCGACTCCCGCCAATGGATATGCGATGACCGGGGCGCCCCTCGTCGTCGATGGTGTCGTTATTGTCGGCGTTGCCGGCGCCGAGTTCAGCAATCGCGGCTTTGTGGAAGCCTATGATGCCAAGACCGGCAAACACTTGTGGCGCGACTACACGATCCCAGGCAAAGGAGAGCCCGGCTCCGAAACCTGGCAGGGCGATTCCTACCTGACCGGTGGTGGCAGTTCCTGGGTCACCGGCTCGTACGATCCGAAACTCGACCTCGTGTTCTGGGGTATCGGCAACCCCGCACCGTGGAATCCGCGCGCCCGCGCGGGCGACAATCTCTTCACCAACAGCGTTTGGGCCATCCGTCCGAAGACCGGCGAGCGCGTTTGGTACTATCAGGCCTCACCGCACGACCCCTTCGACTACGATGCAGTGGGAACGCCGATCAACACCTCGGTCGAGGTCCAAGGCAAGCCGCAGCAGGTGGTGATCCAGGCCAACCGCAACGGCTTTCTCTACGTGCTTGACGCCGCGTCCGGAAAGCTCCTCGCCGCCAATCCGTTCGGCAAGGTGACCTGGGCAAGCGCCATCGACATGAAGACCGGTCGTCCGGTCTACACCGACGTCTATAAGAGCGCTATCGCCGGCGACAAGGTCACCGTCTGGCCGTCGGTGACCGGCGTCACCAACTGGCAGAGCTTTTCCTACAGCCCGCGCACCGGAGACTGTTACATCAATACCGTCAATGTCGGCATGACTTACCAGGCGCCCGAGCCGCCACAGCTCAAGCCTGGCCAGCCATCCGGCGTGCCAACCGTCAAGCGGACCGTCGTCACCGACGATCCCAACGTGCGCGGCTATCTGGTAGCGATCGATCCGCTCACCGGCAAGGTAAAATGGAAGACGCCGTACCGCAGTCCGAACTTCTCCTCGACCATGGTGACGGCGACCAACCTGGTCTTTACCGGAGTCATGAACGGCGAATTCCAGGCCCTCGATGCGGACACCGGCAAGATCCTGTGGAGCTTTCAGACGCCTTCCGGCATCGTTGGCCAACCGATAACCTGGGAGCAGAACGGCAAGCAATACGTCACCGTGCTGAGCGGGCTCGGCGGCGTCTACGCACTGCACGGCGGCGATCCGGCGCTTCAGGATCAACCCACGGGCGTGACGCTTTGGACGTTTGCGTTGTTCGACAAATGACGGCTTGAACTTAAGGTCTTTGCCACGCAACGCGAGAGGCCGCCGGTCGCGGCCTCTTTCGCATCCGGGAGCATCGATGTTTTTCCCGACGATCCGCCAAAGACCGCTAGGCCGCGCCCGGCTCGGGTCGATTGTCACGCTCGCCGCCATCGGCTCGCTTGCGTGGGTCGCGTGCGCGCGTGCCGGAGCCGACGACGACAAGATCGCTGCGGGCGAGCAGGTCTACAATACCTATTGCGCCACCTGTCACGGTGACGATCTGGTCAATGGCGGACAGACCTTCGACCTGCGCGCGTTGCGAGCGGACGAGCGGCCGCGGTTCGAGCATTCGGTTCTCAAC
>JASHXZ010000326.1 GCA_030043285.1 Xanthobacteraceae bacterium
TTCGGCGCTGTTCGTCGACCTGACCAATCCCGACATCATCTCGGACCAGCGCATCCTTTTGGAAAAGGACAGCGTCCACATCCTGCGCACGGTGTTCCTGTGGCGCGGCACCGCCTATCAACGGCTGCGCGTGCGCAATTACGGCGATCGGCCGGTCGAACTACAGGTAACGATCCTGTTCGGCAACGATTTTGCCGACTTGTTCGAGGTCCGCGGCGCGAAACGCGAACGCCGCGGCAGCGCTACGACGAAGTTGCGCGGCGCCGACCAGGTGGTGCTCAGCTATCGCGGCCTCGATGCCAAGCTGCGGCGCACCACGCTGACGTTCGATCCGCCGCCACATCGTCTGGCGATGGACAGCGCCGTCTACGACCTCAGTCTCGAGCCCGGCGACACACAGCCGATTTTCGCCGCGATAAGTTGCGACGTGGCGCAACCGCGACCGCTGCCGTTTCTGCGCGGACTGATCGCGGCGCGGCGCGAACTGCGCTGTTCGGCGCGCAACCGCACCTCAGTCGAGACGTCGAACGAGCGTTTCAACGAAATGCTTTGCCGCTCGGCCGCGGACTTGGCGATTCTGACCACCGATACGCCACAGGGACCGTATCCTTATGCGGGTATTCCGTGGTTTTCGACGACGTTCGGCCGCGATGGCCTGATCACGGCACTGCAGATGCTGTGGTGGAATCCCGACGTCGCTCGCGGCGTGTTGCGCCGGCTCGCCGCCTATCAGGCCAAAACCACCGACCCGCTGGCCGATTCCGAGCCCGGAAAAATCCTTCACGAGATGCGCGGCGGCGAGATGGCCGCACTGCGCGAAGTGCCGTTCGGCCTCTATTACGGCAGCGTCGACTCCACGCCGTTGTTCGTTCTGTTGGCCGGGCTTTACGTCGAGCGCACCGGCGATTGCGACACATTCGCTGAGCTTTGGCCAAGCATCGAAGCGGCGCTGAATTGGATCGACGGACCGGGCGATCCCGACGGCGATGGCTTCGTCGAGTACCAGCGCGCGCACGAGCAGGGTCTCGCCAATCAGGGCTGGAAAGATTCGTACGACGCGATCTTCCACGCTGACGGGCGCCTTGCCGAGGGCGCGGTCGCGCTCGCCGAGGTGCAGAGCTATGTCTACGCCGCAAAGCGCATGGCGGCGACGTGTGCGCGCCGTCTCGGCCGCGACGACATTGCGGACCGGCTGATCAAACAATCGCGCCGTCTCGCCGAACGGTTCGAAGCGGCGTTCTGGTGTCCCGAAATCGAAACCTACGCGCTGGCGCTGGACGGCAACAAAAATGCTTGCCGGGTGCGTACCTCGAATGCCGGCCAAGTGCTGTTCAGCGGCATCGCCGCGCCCGATCGCGCGGCGCGCGTCGCCGCCGGGTTGTTGGAGCCGCACTTCTTCTCCGGCTGGGGTATCCGCACTGTTGCCACGGGCGAGGCGCGCTACAACCCGATGTCCTACCACAATGGTTCGATCTGGCCGCATGACAACGCCCTGATCGCACTCGGCCTGGCGCGCTACGGTCAGAAGGCCGCCATCGCCACACTGTGCGAAGGCTTGTTCATGGCCGGCACCTACATGGATCTACGGCGCTTGCCGGAACTGTTCTGCGGCTTTCGCCGCCAGCGCGGCCAGGGGCCGACGCTCTATCCGGTGGCCTGCTCGCCGCAAGCGTGGGCCAGCGCCACGCCGTTCAGCTTGCTTGAAGCTTCGCTCGGATTGCAGTTCGATCCATTCAACGGCGAAATCCGGCTTTATAATCCGCAACTGCCGCCGTTTCTCGACGAAGTGTTGCTGCACAATCTGCAACTCGGCACCTCCAACGTCGATCTCCGGATCCGCCGGAATCGGGACACCATTTCGCTCGACACGCCGCGGATCCACGGCGACATCCGGGTTTCGGTGGTCTTTTCCTCCTGACGCAGTCGACGAGGAGCGCGGCGGTTTCGCGCTGGAACCCGCGCCGGATCGGGAAGCTTCTTATTGGAGCGGAACTTTGCACTTGCTGGAGGAGATCATGCGCGGGGATCAGCGATCACGGCCGGCGGCGCGGTCGACCGCAGTGTTTGCCGGCCTGCTGTGCGCCGTTTTGGCGGCAAGTTCCGTTGCCTTCGGCGACGGTGCAACAAACTCCGGCAGTAACGCTCAGCCAGCGCCAGCACAGCCTGCACCGGAGCAGCCGGCACCAGCGCAGCATGCGCCGGCGCCGCCAGCACCGGCCACGCCCGAAATAACGGTTCTGGACAAGCACGAGGTCGAAGGTGTCCTCGGCCGGGAAGTGCTCAGCGCCACCAATGAGAATATGGGCCGGATCGTCGACGTGCTGGTCGACCGCACCGGCCAAGTGCGCGCCGCGATTATCGACTTCGGCGGCTTTCTTGGCGTCGGCAGCCGCAAGATCGCGGTCGATTGGAACGCGCTGCACTTTCCGCCACCCGGCAAAGCAGGCGCGCGGATCGCCCTTGAACTGACCCGCGATCAGGTCAAGGCCGCGCCCGAATACCAGGAGGGCAAGCCCGTCGTCGTTCTCGGCGCGCTGGGCAAGCTCGAATCGCTGCCGTTTGCCGATTAGCTCATTCGCTGGAGTGGACCCTGCCTGCGCAACCCTCACGGCGTGCCAGCGATCGGCCAGGCGTCGCCGCCGCGCCCGAAGACAAGCGCGAGGCGCCCGTATCGGGGCGTCAGCAAGCGCCGCCGCCGCCGTCGCGGCAAAGCCTGCGCGGGCTTGATTGGTTCGTGTTCTTTGTCGCCGACGTGCAGACCGGATTCGGTCCGTTCGTCTCGGTCTACCTAACGGCGCAGCGCTGGACGCAGATCGACATCGGTCTGGTGCTGTCCGCCGCCGGCTTTGTAGCGCTGATCGGCCAAATGCCGGGTGGCGCGCTGGTTGACGTCGCCCGATCCGAACGCCGGGTCGCCGCCATTGCGGTGGCGGCGATTTGCGTCAGTGCGTTGGCTTATGCGGCATTGCCGGTCTTTGCCGTCGTGCTGTCAGCTTCGGTCCTGCACGCGCTCGCCAGCTGTGTGCTCGGCCCGGCGATCGCCGCCATCAGCCTTGGTCTCGTCGGCCACGCGGCGATCGGTCAACGGCTCGGCCGCAATGCGCGCTTTGCTTCGATCGGCAACGGCCTGGCGGCGGCGGCGATGGGCGCCTGCGGTTATCTGTTGTCGGCGCGCGCGGTGTTCGTCGTCACCGTATTTTTGCTCGTTCCGGCGCTGTGGGCACTGCGCTACATCGCGGCGGGCGAAATCGATCCGGAACGCGCCCATGGCGCGCTGCCACGCGAGCGCCGTAAGCCGCCGATCCGGCCTGGCGAGCTCATGCAAAACCGGCGACTTTTGATCTTCGCCGGCTGCCTTCTGTTGTTCCACCTCGCCAACGCCGCCAT
>JASHXZ010000327.1 GCA_030043285.1 Xanthobacteraceae bacterium
TGCACGATCAGCGTCATGCCCGGCGCCAGCACGGTCTCGACGTCTTCCAGAATATGCGGCTTGGAATCGGCGAACAGGCCCATGCCGTGGCCACGCACGCGCGTCCATTTGTTGGTCGTGTATTCGCCGAGCCCGTATTTGCGAAACACGTCGTTCTCGGCCTTGGCGACGTCGGCGGCGCGCGCGCCGGGCCGCACCGCCGCGATGCCGGCCTCCAGCGCTTCGACGAACACCGCGAACGCGCGCCGCTGCGCTTCGCTCGCTTGGCCGACCACCAGCGTGCGGCAAATCTGCGCGAAGTAGCCATCGACCGCCGGCGTCAGTTCGGTAGTGACGAGATCGCCGGCGGCGATGCGGCGTTCCGACGGCGGCGTCATGCCCAAGACATCCTTGCCGCCCGAGCCGATGATCATGAAATTGTCCGGGCAGCCGCGCCCGCGCAAATGCGCCTCGATGTCGGCGACGATCTCGAATTGGCGGCGGCCGGGCCGCACCGCGTTGCGGAATTCGACGTAAGCCGCGTCGGCGATTGCCGCAGCGCGGCGCACCGCGGCGACCTCGGCGGCGGCTTTGTGCATGAGCAGCTTGTCGACCAGCGCCGTTGCATCCTCGAGCGCGAAGCGGCGTGCCGGATCAGCGAGCCAGCGCGGCACCAAGCGCCGCGGCGCGGCGGCGAGCCGCTCATTGCCGGCCGCAGCATCAAGTCGCGAACCCACCGCGCGGACGATTTCGGCGGCGAAATGCACCGCGACGTGCGGCACTTCAAGCTCGGCCCGTTCCGCTTCGGTGGCGCTGTCGAGATAAAGGTCGGCGGTGCCGTCGCGGCCGACCAGCGCCAGGCCGTGGCCTTCCAAAATGCCGAAATCGCTGCCGTAGCGAAGGTAATCGCCCTGCCAGGCATTGCCGTAAAGCACGAGGCGGTCGATGCCGGCCTCGCGCATCGCCGCCGCGAGGCGCTGCCGGCGTTCCGCCGCGAGGCCCGTTTTTTGTTCTTTTTGGGCTGACATTCTCGTCCCCTATTGCGCCGCCGCGCCGGCAAATGCGGCGGCAAGCCGTTCGCAGGCGGCGCCATCCTGCAGACCATCGTGGCAGAGGCGCAGCCACGCGTCGACGTGCGCGGCGCCGACCAGCGGATCGAGCAAGCAGTGAGCCTTGGCGTCGACCGCGGCGCGGCCGAGCGGATGCTCGGGATCGCCGCGTGTTTCGATCACGCGGCGATGAAACACTTGCCCACCGGCTGCCACTTCGACCTCGGCAGGCCAATGCTGCGGATAGAACGCTTCCAGGCTTGCGTCCGGCACCACTTCGACCTTCGCCGCCAACTGCGTCACGGCTGCATCGGCGTCCGCAGTGCTGCGATCGACATCGCAAAGCCGCTGCGGCGCCAGCGCGGCGAGCGCCAGCTGATGCGCCACGCTCACCATGGTCGACTGCCGCGCGCCGGGCACGGCGCGGGTCGCGATCATCGCCGCATAAGCCTTCGGCACGCGCACCCGCACTTTGTCGATTGCATCGGCGCGCACGCCCTCATGCAGCAAGGCGCGAAATGCTTCGACTGCAGCGATCGCCTGTTTGGCCGAGCAAAACGGCTTCATGCTCAGCGATGAATAGACGGAAGTGGCGCCGAGCTTATCGCGCAGCACATCGCGGTCGAGCGCGATGCCGTGCGTGTCGGCAAGCCAGTTTTTGTCCAGAAGCTCCGGATCGCCCTTATAATCTGCGCCCGCCGCCAGCGCCGCGGCCACGCCGCTTGCCACTGCATTGGCGTACAAGAACCACCGCCCGGACGGCACGCCGTGAATGCGGCCGACGCCGCCCGCAATCAACATGAGCGCGAGCGACAGAGCATGCGCGGCGCGCGCCTCGTCGAGCTCGAACATGCGTGCCGCCGTAGCCGCCGCTCCGACCGGCGCCGCCAAATATGTCGGCCAGATGCCGCGATAGAGCACCTGCGGCCCGTTGACGGCGAGGCCGAGCCGCGTGGTGATTTCAGTGCCGACCCAGATCGCGCCGGCGACGCGCTCGGGCTCGAAGGCGCGCAGATGCGCGGCCAGGCGCAGCGCCACCGGCACGATTCCGGCGCTCGGCGTGATGCACGAGGCCAAGTGAATGTCGTCGATCTCGGTCAGCCGCGCCGCCGCCGCCTGCCGGCCGATCTGGCTCGCCAGTCCGGCATCGCCGCCGAGCTCACGCAACGCCCTGCCCTCCGGAATGTTCGCGCCGGCCAGCGCCGCAACGGCCGTGTCGGCGACATGCAGCGACAGCCGCTCGCGCTCCGCGGGCGGCAAATCGGACGCTTTCGCACCGACCACGAACGAAGCGAGTTCAGCAATGAGGCTCACGACGCGTTGGCCCAGGATGGCGTTGCCTGTATATCCCTATGCATTGATCACAGAAGCAGCACTGGGCCAAGCAGCATCATGTCATTTACGCTCAACGAAACCCACGATCCGGCGCGGCGCAGCTTTGTCGAGTGCGCCAACGCGCCGGATTGCGATTTTCCCATTCAGAACCTGCCGTTCGGCGTGTTTCGCGCTGCGAGCGGTGAGCCGCGGGTCGGCGTCGCCATCGGCGATCAGATCCTCGATGTCGCGGCGGCGGGCGCTTCATTCGACGGACCAGCCGCCGAGGCGGCGCGGGCCTGCGCGACGCCGCCGCTCAATCACCTGATGGCGCTCGGGCCGCGCGCCGCATCGGCGCTCCGCCTCGCGTTGTCGCGCGCGCTCACTGCCGAGCACGGCGATCCGGGCCTGCGCCGGCATCTCACGCCCATGGCCGCGGCCGAGATGGCTATGCCGGTCGCAGTTCCCAACTTCACCGATTTCTTTGCCTCGGTGTTCCACGCCAGCAATGCCGGCCGCGCCTTCCGCCCCGACAATCCGCTGCTGCCGAACTACAAATACGTGCCGGTCGCCTATCACGGCCGCGCCTCGTCGATCCGGGTGAGCGGAACGGCGTTCAAGCGGCCGAACGGCCAGCGCAAACCGGCGAACGAGACCACGCCGAGCTACGGGCCGGCGCGCAATCTCGATTTCGAGCTCGAGCTCGGCATCTATATCGGCACGCCGAGCGAACTCGGCACCGTCGTTCCGATCGGCCAGGCGGCCGAACACATTTTCGGCTTTTGCCTGCTCAACGACTGGTCGGCGCGCGACGTTCAGGGCTGGGAATATCAGCCTCTCGGTCCGTTTCTCGGCAAGAATTTCGCCACCACGGTTTCGCCGTGGGTGGTTACCGCCGAGGCGCTGGCGCCGTT
>JASHXZ010000328.1 GCA_030043285.1 Xanthobacteraceae bacterium
CAGCCGGTCGTGGTCGCCCCACAATACGAGCGTCGGCACGTCGATGCGATGCAGCCACTTGGCGAGGCTTGGATCGTGGCTGCGCGGCTGCCACACCAGCTTGGCGACCGTGGCCTGGTTCTTCAGCGCCGTCTCTTCGAGCTTTGGATCGAGCACGCGGGCGAGCATCGCGTCGGCGCGCTTGGGATCGTAGAAGAACGCGCGCAGCCGCTGTTCGTCGGAAACCAGAAACGTATCGAGCTGCGCGGCGCCATCGATAAAGAGCCCGGCGGCGTCGCAGAGCGTCAGCGAGGCGAGCCGCCGCGTCGAGCGCACGGCGATTTCCGCGGCGATGTAGCCGCCGAGCGAATTGCCGACCAGGTTGATGCGGTCGAGTTTCAGCGCGTCGAACAGATCGAGGTAGAAGTAGGCGAGGTCGTGGATGTTATCGAGCCAGTCCGGCGTGTCGGACTCGCCGAAGCCGGGATGCTCCGGCGCGATCACGTCGTATTTCGCCGACAGTGTCTGCAGAACCGGCAACCACGCGGCGCCGCTGGCGCCATGCAGATAAACGAGTGGATCGCCGGCGCCGCCGCGCATCATCCTGATGCGGCAGTCCCTCACCGCGACCACCGACGTCGAGAACTCCGCCGCCATGCCCTAAGCTTGGTGGTTCCAGCGGCCAGCGTCAAGGACCGGTTGAGCGATCTTGCCGTGACCGAGCGTAACAGCGAGCCTGGAATCCGTAACCGCGGCGTTTATGCCTATGGAATTTCGGGCTCTTCGCTAGGCTGGGCCGCGGGATGACAGTTTTATGTCATGGCCAAAACGATCAGAGAACGCTGTCGATCGCAGCAATCAGCCTGCTTCCGAACAAATCCCCAAAGTTATCCCCAACGCGCGCGGCTCGCCTTCGACGCACGGTTTTTCTTGCAGGCCGCGCGGCGTGCGCTATCATGACTTTCAGATCACTTGCGTTCGGTTCTGCCGAAAGCAGAGATCGCCAAGATCGGATTGACGCGGCGCCGAGGTGCTACCGGCATCGCACTGCGGATTTGATCCTGGCTCCCAGCCGCGGTAGCAGCGCTGAGAACGTGACGGGCGGGCTTGCGCAGGCTCGCCCGCCATGATTCGTGCGTTCGTCATGGTTCTTGAGATCGTCATGCGCGGGCTTGACCCGCGCATCCATGGTGCCGCGACGCTGCGTGGATTGCCGGGTCAAGCCCACGGCTGTCCGGTTTAAGTTTTGCATAGACTGAAGCTTAACTGGTGCGGATTTTCGCTTACCGGCGGCGGCGGCTCCAAGAGACGTTGGATGGGGCGCCGGTGCATGAGGTTTTGGCTGACCAGTCGGGCGAAGGTGAGCAGGCTGTGAACGCTGTTCTGCAAGCTGTGCGCCATGCGCAGCAGCAGGAAGGCGATGAGGGCGACCGCGATCTGAATGCGAACGGCATTTTCGGAGGTTCCATAGAAGTGGCGGATTTTGAGGGTGTGCTTGACCCAGCGGAAGAACAGCTCGATTTGCCAGCGCCGCTTGTAGAGCGCGGCGATCTCATCTGCGGGGGCGTCGAGATCGTTGCTAACGATGCGCAGGATTTTGCCGGTCTCGGTGCGCACGCGCAGTTCGCGGACTGGGTCGTGGAACGGGTTTTGCCGCGAACGCGCCTGGCGCGCGGGCAGATGGCCGATGCGGTCGGACACGATGGCGCAGCCCGCCGGCACAGGGTTCTCGGCGACCACAGTAAGCGGCGTATTGACCTTCAAGCGGGTCACGATCCGGCAGCCGGCGTCGTTGAGTTTGGCCCACCAGCCGTAATCGTAATAGCCCAAATCGAACACATAAGTGGCGCCCGGCTTGATCGGCATCGCCTTGGCGACGGTGATGTCGTTGACATTGGCGGGGGTGACTGCGGCGAAGCTTGGCCGTGCGCTGTCGGGGTTGTAGACAATGTGCAGCTTGGCCCCGGATACCCCGGCGCAGAACTGCGCCCACTCGGCGGACAGCGAACTCAGCCGAATGCCGGTGGAATCAATCAAATAAACCGCATCAGCCAGACGCCGCCCCGTCGCCCGCTCGCAACGCCCCATCAGTTCGGCCAACAGACCGGTGAACACCGCACAGGGCCGCAGCGCGTTGGCGTCGGACAGCGTCGAGCGCGACACCTCACAGGCGCCCAGATGATAAAGCTTGCTGGCATGGCTCGCCAACCCGGCAGCAATCGCGCGCAGGCTTTCGATGCCGGCCAACTGCGCGTACAGCAAGGCGACAAACTGATTTTGCGTGCTCAACCGCCGCACCTTCTTGTTGGCCTTGGTCTGCTCGACCAGCCGATCCAGCGCCTGCCAGGGCACCAGCTTCAGCACCGTGTGAAATACTGTATTGTGATGACGCATGGCGTGGCTCTCCTTCCGCGTCGCGAACATTGGCGAATGCTCAAAACGCAGAAGAATCCATGCCATGCACCCTGTCCACAAAAATCAAACCGGACAGCCGTGGGCTTGACCCGGCAATCCATGCTGATTTGAGGCCTAGTCCATTCGCCGCAAGCTTCATTAATGGCGGCGAGCCAGCATGGATGCGCGGGGTCAAGCCCGCGCATGACGAGTAAGTGGCTTCACATGAGCAAGACACACTCTAAATCCCGGCGAACCAGTTCTCGCCCTGCTTGCTCCAAAACGTCGGCCGGAACGTGTTGGTGACTTCGATCGTCCTG
>JASHXZ010000329.1 GCA_030043285.1 Xanthobacteraceae bacterium
CCCGGCAGCGCTGAGCTGCGGCAGAAAGCCGAACGCGATGAGCGCGACCGCGCAGCCGCCAAGGCTGAGCATGAACATGCGGCGCCGCCCGATCGAGTCGATCATGAATAATGCGGCGAGCGCGCCCGCAAAGCCGACGCCGCTGTTGATGAAGCCGTAGGTCAGCGATTGTTGAACGGGGAGATGATAGACGGTGCGGAACAAAGACGGCATCCAGGCGGTGATGCCGTACGAGACGAAATAGGCGCCGATCCACATCAGCCAGACCGTGATGGTGCGGCGCAGATAAATGCCGCGAAACAGTTCGATGACGCGCGGCTTGGCCTCGACCACGTTCGGCAGATCGGCCGGCAACGCGGCGATCTCCTTGCCGTCGCGCACGGCGATCGCTTCAAGCTCGGTGAGCGCCCGGTCGGCATCGTCGTAGCGGCCGCGGCTCGCCAGCCAGCGCGGCGATTCCGGCAACACGGCCCGCATCGGTATAGCGATCAGCGCCGGGATGGCGCCGATCACGAACATCCACTGCCAGCCCCAACGCGGCACCACATAGACGCCGACCAGCGCCACCGCGACCAGCCCGGCCGAGAACAGCACCTGAATGGAAACCGAGAAGCGGCCGCGGTTCTTGGCGTGGGCGAATTCGTTGACATAGGCGGCCATCAACGGGATCTCGCCGCCGAGCCCGATGCCCTGAATGAAGCGCAGCCAAAACAGCATGGCGTAGCTTTGTGCGCCCGCGCACGCCAAGGCGCCCAGCGAAAAGATCAGAAGCGTCGCCAGCATCGAGCGCCGCCGCCCCCAATGCTCGGCGATCCAGCCGAACGCGATGGCGCCGACCAGTTGCCCGAGGAAGCCGATGCCGATCAACGAGCCGATCTGTTGCGGCGTCAAATGCCATAGGCCGATCAACGGCGGCAGCACGTAGGCGATGGCGATCGAATCGAAAGCGTCGAAGAACCATGCGGTGCAGATGATCAGCCGCATTGTCAGATGCCAGGAGCAATACGGCAGCCGCTCGAGCCGCGCCACGACGTGGCGCATGTCGCCGCGCGCTGCGTTCGCAGCGGCACTATCGGCCAGCGCCGCGATGGTGCTCATCGGTTCCTCCCAGGCGTGATGCGCAACCGACGATGCGCGCGCTTCTGCGTCGCGTGCAACGCCGACCCCATTGGCTTTAAGACCATAGCGCGGAAGCAGGCGGCGAGGAAATCAATGAACCTCATCCTGTGTTGACCGCGGCATTCGGGCACACCGTTCGGGCTGCGCCCTGCGCTCGCATCGCGCAGTGTGAAAGCGTCGCGCGGATGCCGCAGCCGCGAAGGCTAGCCATCGCGCGGCGGCATGTTATCCTCGCGACAAAACCAGGGAGGGAATACATGGCCCATTATCGCGCGGCCTGCGCCGCCGCGGCGCTCATTGCTTCGCTGCTGCTGTGCACTCCCGGACTGCAGGCGCAGGACAATTACCCGTCGCGGCCAATTCGCATGATCATTCCGTTCGCCGCCGGCGGACCGACCGATATCGTCGGCCGCATCATGGGCGCCAAGATGGGGCAGGTGCTGGGCCAGCAATTCGTCGTCGAGAACCGCAACGGCGCCGGCGGCAATATCGGAGCCGATGTGGTCGCCAAGGCTCCGCCCGACGGTTACACGATCCTGATGGCGACGGTGTCGACCAACGCCATCAATCCGGGCCTGTACACGCATATGCCTTACGACCCGATCAACGGCTTCGCGCCGATCGGGCGCGTCGGCGTGACGCCGACTCTGTTGCTGGTCAATCCATCGGTGCCGGCGAAGGACGTGAAAAGCCTGATCGCTCTGCTCAAGGCCAATCCGGGCAAATATAGCTTTGGCTCCTCGGGCCTCGGCTCGATCCTTCATCTGTGCGGCGAGGAGTTCAAGGCGAAGGCCGGCGGGCTCGACGTCGTGCACGTGCCGTACAAAGGCTCGGCGCCGATGGACACCGATCTGATGGGCGGTCAGGTCGCCTGGGCATTCGACGCCACGCCGACCGCAATGCCGTTGGCGAAAGCCGGCAAACTGCGCGCGATCGGCGCCGGCATGGCACAACGGCTTCCCGCCATGCCGGACCTGCCGACCCTGCAGGAGCAGGGCTTGCCCGGCTTCGAGTGCTACACCTGGAACGCGTTCCTGGCGCCGGCGGGCACGCCGCAACCGATCGTCGAGAAGCTCAACGGAGCGGTCAACAAGGCGCTGGCCGATCCCGCCGTTTCCAGCGCCCTGGAAAAAGCCGGCATCAATCCGACGCCAGGCTCGACGCCGGCGAGCACCGAAGCGTTTATCAAGGCCGAGCTCGCCAAATGGGCGCCGATCATCAAGGCGTCCGGCGCGCATATCGACTGACGTGAGTAGATCGAACGTTTTTTCCTGCTTATTGTCCTCACCCTGAGGTGCTCGGCGCACAGCGCCGAGCCTCGAAGGGCGAGGCCGAGGCGCCTTGGCCTGCATCCTTCGAGGGCCGCTTCGCGGCCGCCTCAGGATGAGGTGAACAGAGAAGCTCGCTTGGTATTTCCAGCTTGAGGAGAGCATCGCCCTAAAGCTCGACATATTGCCGAGCGTCGCTGCTCATTATAGCTTGGGTGAGAATTTCCAAGTCGAACCGACGAAGAGCAGACTTATGGCCCTGGAAGCCGATAGAATCACCATCGATCCGGACATCTGCAACGGCAAGCCGGTGGTCAGGCATCTCCGCATTACTGTCGAAAGTATTCTCGATTATCTGAGCGCCGGCGAATCGCACGAAGAAATTCTCCGCCAATATCCGATGTTGGAGGCGGAGGATATTTCGGCATGTCTCGCCTTCGCGACCTGATTTATTGGAATCGAGTTGAAAGCATAGGATAAAACAAGTTTGCTGCTACATCACGCATGATGACCATAGGTCGACGTAGCACACTCGCTCGTCATTGCGAGCCAACGGGTCCGGCCCGAAGTGGCCGGCCCGATGACAAGCTCCGCGAAGCAATCCAGTGCGGCGCTGCCGTTCTGGATTGCTTCGTCGCTTCGCTCCTCGCAATGACGGTGGACGGAAATCAACTTGACTTCGTCACGCTCCTAAGCCTTCCGCACACCGCGGGTTGCCGCCCAGATCGCCAGCGCCAACAGACCCATGGCGGCGAGCGTGCCGGCGACCGGCCAGGCGGAGCGGCCCAAAAAGGCGCCGATCGTCGCGGCCGCAATGGCGGCGCAGGATTGCTGGGCAAAGCCCATCAACGACGACGCGGTGCCGGCGCGATCCGGGAACGGGGTGAGCGCGCTGGCCTGGGCCTGCGGCAGCACGAAGCCCATGCCGGCGAGGTAAAGCGTCATGGCGCCGACCAGCCAGACCACGCTGCCAAGCCCGAGCGCCACCGCGCCCGCCATCGCCACGCCGCCGGCGGCCTGGATGACGGCACCGATGCCCATGGTGCGGTCGAGCCCGATGCGCATGACAATGCGCGCGGCAATCGAGGTGCCGATCATGTAGCCCAGCGCGCCCACCGCATAGGTCGCGCCGAACGCGACCGGGGAGAGGCCATAAACGCCCTGCATCACCACCGAGGCGCCCGAAACCCAAGCGAACAGGCCGACGAAGCTCGCGGTCAAAATGCCGAGATTGGCCAGAAAGCCGCGGTGCACCAGCACGGAGCGATACATCGCCTTCATGGTGGGCAACGAGAACGGCCCGGGCGTGCGTTGCTTCAGCGTTTCCGGCAACAGCCGTGCAGCAGCCGCCGCGGCGAACAAGGCGAAGATCACCAGCAGAATGAAACTCGCGCGCCAGCCGAACACGGTCTGCAACACGCCGCCGATCGCCGGCGCCGCGATCGGCGCGAACGCGGTGATCGAGCCCATCAACGACAATTCGCGCCCGGCGCGCACGCCGCTGTAGATATCGCGCACCACGGCGCGGGCGAGCACGATGGCGCCGGCGCCGCCGAGCGCCTGGATAAAGCGCACCGCCGTCAACGTCTCGATCGACTGCGTGACGGCGCAGGCCACGCTGCCGATTCCGTACAACACCAGCGCCGCCAGGATCACCGGCCGCCGGCCGAAGCGGTCGGAAACCGGGCCGTAAATGATCTGCCCAGCCGCGAAGCCGAACAAATAACTGGAAATCGTGAGCTGCACCTGGGCGATGGAACCATGCAGCGCCGCGCCGATCGCCGGCAGCGACGGCAGATACATATCCATCGACAGCGGACCGAGCCCGGTCAGCAGCGACAACAGAAGGGTGAGCGCAAAGCTGCCGGGACGAAGCATCGGCACGAGGTAACGAAGCGATGATTTCGGGTCAACGCATGCGACGCATCGCGCCTATGTCGCCGCGGTGCCTCGCGACGACGTCGCTTGATCCAATCCGTTCGGAAAACACCCCGCGCGCCGCTGAAAGA
>JASHXZ010000330.1 GCA_030043285.1 Xanthobacteraceae bacterium
ACCCGCATGCCGCGGCTCAAATCCTTGGTGTAGAGATAAGCCACCAGCCCATACTCGGTATCGTTGGCGCGCGCGATCACTTCATCTTCCGACTTGAAGGTCTGGATCGACGCGACGGGGCCGAAAATTTCCTCGTTGAGCAATTTGGCGTCGTCGGAGACGTTCGACAGCACGGTGGCGGGATAGAAGAAGCCCGGCCCGCCCGGCAGCGTGCCGCCGGTCAACACCTTGGCGCCCTTCTGCACCGCGTCGTCGACCAGCTCGATGACCTTGTCGAGGCCGGCTTTGTTGACCAGCGGCCCGAGCGCGACGCCATCGTCGAGACCGTTGCCCATTTTCAGGCCGGCCATCTTAGCAGTGAGTTTCTTGGAAAATTCGTCGCGCACCTTCTCGTGCACATAGAAGCGATTGGCGGCCGTGCAGGCCTCGCCCATGTTGCGCATCTTGGCGATCATGGCGCCGTCGATGGCGGCATCGACGTCGGCATCGTCGAACACGATGAAGGGTGCGTTGCCGCCGAGTTCCATCGCCGGCTTGACCACGCAATCGGCCGCTTCGTGCAAAAGCTTGCGGCCGACCTCGGTCGAGCCGGTGAACGACACCACGCGCACCCGCGGATCGTGCAGCATGGCGCTGACCACCTTGCCGGACGAACGCGACGGGATGACGTTGACGACGCCGGCCGGCACGCCGGCCTCTTCGAGGATCGGCATCAACGCCAGCATGGTGAGCGGCGTGTCGGAAGCGGGCTTGAGCACGACCGGGCAGCCGGCGGCGAGCGCCGGGCCGATTTTCCGCGTCGCCATGGCGGCCGGGAAATTCCACGGCGTCACCAGGACGGCGATGCCGGCCGGCTTGTGCTGCACGAAGATGCGTGCGCCGGAGGCCGGCCCCACCGTGTTGGAGCCGATATTGCGCACCGCCTCCTCGGCGTACCAGCGAAAAAACTCCGCCGCATAGGCGACCTCGCCGCGCGAATCCGGCAGCGCCTTGCCATTCTCGATGGTGATCAGCTTTGCCAAACGCTCGGCGTCGCGCGTGATCAGCTCGTAGGATTTGCGCAAAATCTCGGCGCGCTCGCGCGGCTTCTTGGCGGCCCAGCCGGGAAACGCGGCGTTCGCCGCATCGAGCGCCGCCTTCGCGTCCTCGACCGTGGCGCTCGCCACCGAGGCGACCTTGTTCTCGGTCGCCGGATCGATCACGTCGAAGCGGCCACCATCGGAGGCTTTGCGCCACTTTCCGCCGATCCACAGATCGGTCGGCACGTTGGCGAGGAGATTGTCGTATCGGGCAGTCATGGACGCACCTTCTTTCCTCGTCATTGCCGGGCTTGACCCACGAGTGTCCGGTTAAGAAAATCCGGAGTCTTTACAAGTCCTTGCAACGCCTCAAGTTCACAGTATTCGTTAGCACTGTCGATCCAGGACTGCGAACTTGAGTCTTTTGAATCACTTGACTCCCTTAACCGGACACTCGTGGGCTTGACCCGGCAATCCATGCAGCGGCGAGGCCACATGGATGCCCGGGTCCAGGTTATGCGAAGACGGTGCCTCGCACCTGTTGCCCGGGCATGATGATCACGATTGCAATGCCTTCCGCACCCGCTCCGCGATCCGGTCCACCGTGGGCAGCGCGATGTCTTCCAGGATGTCGGCGGCGGGGAGCGGGATGTGCGGGGTGGTGATGCGCACCGGCGGGCCGTCGAGGTCGTAGAACGCTTCGTCGGCGACGATGGAGACGATTTCGGCGCCCCAGCCGCACAGCCGCGGATTTTCCTCCACGGTGAACAGGCGATGCGTGCGCGCCACCGAGCCCAAGATCGTCTGCGTGTCGAGCGGCACCAGCGAGCGCACATCGACGACTTCGCAGTCGATGCCGTGCTCGCTCTTGAGTTTTTCCGCCGCCGCGAGCGCGCGCGGCACCATCAGGGCGAGCGCCAGAATGGTCGCGTCCTTGCCCGGCCGCACGATCTTGGCGCTGCCGAGCGCGTCGACGATTTCACCGTCCGGCACCTCGCCCTTGGTCGCGTAGAGCGATTTGTGCTCGAAGAAGATCACCGGGTCGGGATCGCGCACCGCCGCGGCGAGAAGCCCGATGACGTCGCGCGGATTCGACGGCGCCACGACTTTGAGGCCCGGAATCATCATGCACCAGTTCTCGACGCTCTGCGAATGCTGGGCGCCGAAGCGCGAGCCGGCGCCGTTGCCGGTGCGCACGACCAATGGGCATTTGAGCTGGCCGTTCGACATGTAGCGGCTCTTGGCGAACTCGTTGGCGATGTAGTCGAAGCAGACCGCAAAAAAATCCGAGAACATGATTTCGGCGATCGGCTTCAAACCGGTCATCGCCGCCCCCATGGCGGCGCCGAGGATCGCCTGCTCGGAGATCGGCGTGTCGCGCACGCGCAACGGGCCGAACTGCTCGTAGAGCCCGACCGTGGCCTTGAATACGCCGCCGGCCTTGCCGATATCCTCGCCTAAAAACACCACGTCGGGATCGCGCGCCATCTCTTGCGCAATGCCGCGCGCGACCGCGTCGCGATAGGTCAGTTCCGCCATGCGAAACCTCCGTCGGCGTAAACGTCGGTGGTCAAAAGATCGAGCGGCGGCATCGGCGCCGCCTTGCATTTTTCCGTGGCCTCATCGACGCGGCGGCGCACGTCGGCGTCGATCTCGGCAATGACACCGTCGGCAATGCCAAACTGCTTGAGCCGCTCGCGATAAAGCTTGATCGGATCGTGCGCCTTCCACTTCTCCAGTTCGCCCTCCGGCCGGTATTTGGCTGGATCGGCGCGCGAATGGCCGCTGTGGCGGTAGGTCAT
>JASHXZ010000331.1 GCA_030043285.1 Xanthobacteraceae bacterium
CCACGACGATCGGCTGACCGAGGACCGCGTGCAGCCGGTCGGAAATGATGCGCGCCATGCCGTCGGTTGGACCGCCGGCCGGGAACGGCACCACGACCTTGATCGGGTGGTTCGGATAATTTTGCGCCCGCGCCGACGCAACGCCATGCAGCGCGCAGACAACCCCGAGCGCAGCCGCAAGCAGGATTTTTGTCATCGAGGCGGCCCTCCCCATCGGTTCGGCGATCCGGACTTCGAAAGTATTCTAGTTCGGGATTGTTCGGATCAACCATCGAAAAAACGCGGTCCACCCAATCGCATGGCGCCGGGCCTCAGCTCAGCAGCCGCCGCACTGCGGCCGCCCAGGCGGCGAGTTTTTGCCGGCGTGTTGCCTCGTCCATTTGCGGGGTGAACCGCCGCTCCAGGCGCCATTGCGCGGCGAAGCGATCCGGCTCGGGAAAGAAGCCGACGTGCAGGCCGGCGAGGTAGGCGGCGCCGCGTGCGGTGGTTTCGCGGACGTGCGGGCGGTCCACCGTGCAGCCAGTCAGGTCGGCGAGGCGCTGCATGGTCCAATCGGAGTTCGCCATACCGCCGTCGACACGCAAGACGCTCAATGTCTGCTCGGCCGGCGGCCAGTCGGCCCGCATCGCAGCCAACAGGTCAGCGGTCTGGAAGCAGACGCTTTCGAGCGCGGCGCGCGCGAGCTCCGCGGGGCCGGTGGCGCGGGTGAGCCCGAACAAGGCGCCGCGCGCGTCCGCCCGCCAATGGGGTGCGCCGAGGCCGACAAAAGCCGGCACCAGGATCACGTCCTGGGTCGGGTCGGCGATTGCGGCGAGCGCGCCGGTCGACGCTGCGTCCGGCACTACGCGCAAGCCGTCGCGCAGCCATTGCACCGCCGCGCCGGCGACGAAGATCGCGCCCTCGAGCGCATAGGCGCGCTTGCCGCCGAGCTGATACGCGATGGTCGTCAGCAGCCGGTTATTTGAAGCGACCGGCGTCGCACCGGTATTGATTAGCGCAAAGCAACCGGTGCCGTAGGTCGACTTGACCATGGCGGGCGCGAAACAGGCCTGCCCGACCAAAGCCGCCTGCTGGTCGCCGGCGATGCCGCAAATCGGAATTGGCGCGCCGAACAGCGCGGGATCGGTGAAGCCGAATGCACCGGACGAATCGCGCACCTCCGGCAGCGCGGCTTTAGGAATACCGAGGATCGCCAACAGGCGATCATCCCAATGGCCGCGATGAATGTCGAACAACAGCGTGCGCGACGCATTGGTGGCGTCGGTTGCGTGCACCTTGCCGCCGGTCAAACGCCAGAGCAGATACGTATCGACCGTGCCGAAGGCAAGCTCGCCGCGCGCCGCCAACTCGCGCGCGCCCGGCACGTGATCGAGCAGCCAGGCGAGCTTGGTGCCGGAGAAATACGGATCGAGCACAAGCCCGGTGGTGTCGGCAAACAGCGGCTCATGGCCTTGCGCCTTGAGCGCGGCGCAGTGCGCCGCCGTGCGCCGGTCCTGCCAGACGATGGCGCGATGCAACGGCCGGCCATCGGCGCGGCGCCACAACAGCGTCGTCTCGCGCTGATTGGTGATACCGATCGCTGCGATGTCTTCGGCGCCGGCGCCGGCCTGCCGCATTGCCTCCCGGCAGGTGTCGAGCGTCGTCGCCCACAGATCCTCGGGATCGTGTTCGACCTCGCCGTCGGCTGGAAAATGCTGCGGAAACTCGCGCTGCGCCAAAGCGGCGATCGAGAGATCGGCACCGAACAGAATGGCACGCGTCGACGTAGTGCCCTGGTCGATCGCAAGCACGTAAGACGTCACGCCTGTCTCCCGCATGCTGGGTGCGGCTCAGGCATAGAATTACCGTGCCGCGGATTTTTTCAATCCACGGCACGGCAAACGTTCATGTCGCTGACAATCGCCGCGTCGATCCGGCATTGCTCCGCCGCGGTGCGCCAGCGCCTAGTCGGCAAAGGCGCCGGGGAATACTTGGACGACGGCGCCGTTCGCAACATTCACGAGCAGCAGATCCGGCCCGTATTGGATGTATTGGAAGCCGGGTTCGGGCGGCGGCAACCCCATGTCGGCCCAGCCGGCGTAGTAGTAAGTAGGTGTCGACCAGAACAGCGGCGGCAGGATCGCGCCGACCGCCCACAGGCGATAGCCGAAGCCCGCGGGATAAACCCACGGGTGCGGGAAATGGACCGGATGCCACGCATACGAATGGCCGTGGAACATCCACGGCCCATGTCCAACGCCCACGCCGATGCCGACGCGAACCGGCCCCGGCCCGTGAACGACTGGTCCATGAACCACTGGTCCATGAACGACCGGTCCATGGATTACTGGCCCGTGAACCACCGGCCCGTGACCCATCGGTCCTGGACGGACAACCGCCCGGGGCGCCGGGCGCCCTTTTCCGTGCTCGTCATGTTGAGCCAAAGCCAGGCCCGGGACCGCGACCGTTAAGATCGCGGCGATAGCAAAGACGCGTCGCATGGCGACTCCTTGTGTTTTAAGTCCCCGAAGAATCGGCGCGCAGCCTAACAAAATCGCCGCGCCCCCGTAACCCACCGTTGCCGGTATGCCACATCGGGCCAGAGCGGTGTGGCCACAACATGGCCGCCGCCTTGCTATTGTGGCGGCGCCGGTCCATGCCGAGTTTATGGGCAGTTTATTTGCCGGCTTGGGATCATAGGAGTGCCATGAAGGCGCTGCTCCGGATTTTCGGCATGCTCCTGCTGCTGCTGGGGCTCCTGTTCATGGCGCAGGGCTCGGGTGCCCTGCCCTGGCCAGCCGATAGCTTCATGGTCGGCGACCGCACCTGGGTGT
>JASHXZ010000332.1 GCA_030043285.1 Xanthobacteraceae bacterium
TGACCGGCATCGTTGGTCGAGCCGGCGGAAAGGTTAGATGACGATGTCGATTACGACCGCGCGTAAGGCGGAGCTTATCAAATCGTACGCTCACAAGTCCGGCGACACCGGTTCTCCCGAAGTCCAGGTCGCGCTCCTCTCGGAGCGCATCAACAACCTGACCGAACACTTCAAGACCCATATGAAGGACAACCACTCGCGGCGCGGGCTCTTGAAGCTCGTGTCGCAGCGTCGGCAAATCCTCGACTACCTGAACCGCACCAATGAGAAGCGGTACAAGGAGTTGATTGAACGGCTGGGTATCCGCCGTTGAACGAGGAGCGAGCGCATCAGGCGCCCGCTTCCTGCCCGGCGGCAACAATGCCGCCGATTTGTGGAATGGGCCGTTGCCCGTTCATAACTTAAGGGAAGGTTCGAGGGCCATGGCAGGATCGCCGGACGCTGAGCGGCTGCGCAGCGTGCGCGCTGCGCCGACAGTGTCTCGCCGTCTTGCTTATGGCTTTCGCACATCCCGCGAAACCATGAGAGAAAAACGCAATGTTCGACATTCATCGTGTGCAACTTGACTGGGGTGGCCGCCAGCTCACGCTAGAAACCGGCAAGATTGCCCGCCAGGCCGATGGCGCTGTCGTTGCCACTTACGGCGAAACGACGGTGCTGGCAGCGGTCGTGGCAGCGAAGCAACCCAAGGAAGGCATCGATTTCCTTCCGCTGACCGTCAACTACACCGAGAAGTACTACGCGGCTGGCCGCATTCCCGGCGGCTATTTCAAGCGCGAGCGCGGTCCGACCGAAAAAGACACGCTGACCTCGCGGCTGATCGATCGCCCGATTCGTCCGCTGTTCGCGGAGGGGTGGCGCTGCGACACCCAAGTCACCGTGACCGTGCTGTCGCATGACCAGGAGAACGATCCGGATATCGTGGCGATGGTGGCGACGTCCGCCGCGCTGACGCTGTCCGGCGCGCCGTTCATGGGTCCGATTGGCGGCGCTCGCGTCGGCTTCAACAACAACGAATACGTCCTCAACCCGACGATCGACGAGATGAAGGAGAGCCAACTCGATCTCGTCGTTGCCGGAACGCAGGACGCAGTGATGATGGTCGAATCGGAAGCGAAAGAGCTGTCCGAAGAGGTCATGCTCGGCGCCGTGATGTTCGGCCATCGGCATTTTCAGCCGGTGATCGATGCCATCATCAAGCTCGCCGAGAAGGCGGCCAAGGAGCCGCGTGAAGTCCCTGCCAACGATCACGCGGTGCTGGAAAAGGAGATCCTCGGCATCGCCGAGAAGGATCTGCGCGCCGCTTATGCGATCGTGAAGAAGCAGGACCGCCAGGACGCGGTCGCTGCCGTCAAACAGAAGGTGATGGAGCACTTCTTCCCGGAAGGCGCCGAGCCGAAGCACGACAAGCTTGCGGTCGCCGCCGTGTTCAAGGATCTCGAGGCCAAGATCGTCCGCTGGAACATCCTCGACACCGGCAACCGCATCGACGGCCGTGACGTGAAGACAGTCCGTCCGATCGTCGCCGAGGTCGGCGTGCTGCCGCGCACCCACGGCTCGGCATTGTTCACGCGCGGCGAGACCCAGGCTCTCGTCGTGGCGACACTCGGCACCGCGGAGGATGAGCAATTCATCGATGCGCTGCAGGGCACCTATAAAGAGACGTTCCTGCTGCACTACAACTTCCCGCCCTACTCGGTCGGCGAGACCGGCCGCATCGGCGCTCCCGGACGGCGTGAGATCGGCCATGGCAAGCTTGCCTGGCGCGCCATCCACCCGATGTTGCCGTCGAGGGAAGAATTCCCCTACACCATCCGCCTGGTCTCGGAGATCACCGAGTCCAACGGGTCGTCCTCGATGGCGACGGTGTGCGGCTCTTCGCTGGCGTTGATGGATGCCGGCGTCCCGCTGAAGCGCCCGACGGCGGGCATCGCCATGGGCTTGATTCTCGAAGATCAGCGATTTGCAGTGTTGTCGGACATCCTCGGCGACGAGGATCATCTCGGCGACATGGACTTCAAGGTGGCGGGCACCGAGGGTGGCGTAACCTCGCTGCAGATGGACATCAAGATCGCCGGCATCACCGAAGAGATCATGAAGGTCGCACTGGCGCAGGCCAAGGACGGCCGTATGCACATTCTCGGCGAGATGGCGAAGGCCATCAACACCGCGCGCGCCGAACTCGGCGAGCACGCCCCGCGTATCGAGTCCTTCAAGATTCCGGTCGACAAGATCCGCGAAGTCATCGGCTCAGGGGGCAAAGTGATTCGCGAAATCGTCGAGAAGACCGGCGCCAAGATCAACATCGAGGACGACGGCTCGGTGATGGTCGCTTCCGCGAACGGGGAATCGATCAAGGCGGCGATCAACTGGATCAAGTCGATCGCCTCCGAACCGGAGGTCGGCCACATCTACGAAGGCACCGTCGTCAAGGTGATGGACTTCGGCGCCTTCGTGAACTTCTTCGGCGCCAAGGACGGCCTCGTCCACATCAGCCAGCTGGCGCCGCGGCGGGTGCAGAAGACCACCGACGTCGTCAAGGAAGGCGACAAGGTCAAGGTCAAGCTGTTGGGCTTCGACGAGCGCGGCAAGGTGCGGCTGTCGATGAAAGTCGTCGATCAGCAGACCGGCGAAGACCTCGAAGCCAAGCAAAAGGCCGAGGGGGAACAGCCGCGCGAGACCGCCGCAGCCGGTGGGGCAGAGTGAGGCATTTCGTCTTAAATTCCGCTTTTCGCCCGAAAGCGGGGGGAATCGCTACAGCGTCTGGACTCCCGCTTTCGCCGCGGTGATGGCTTTGCAAACCCATCCGCTAGGCTTTCTGTTTGCAGGGCTATTCAGCTTTCGGAGCTGAGTCGTGATGGAGCTCTCCTCCAACGGCATCGATATCTTTTACATCGATGAATCCGAGCGACATCCGCTAGCTGTTACTAGCTGTGTCAAGGTTCCCTTTCTTCGACCGTCACCAACAGGGTGGAAATTCGTCTGGGATGATTTTGCGCAAAAGGCCACTGAATGGCGGCGCCATCTCTCACGAATCCACTCCATCCGGTTTCGTGAAGAATTGCATGGCTACAAAATCCTCAAACACCAAGGGCAATATCACAAGACTTGGCGGAACTTATCGCCAATCGAGGCGACAAGCCTTTACAAGGAGGCGCTGAACTCTCTCACATGGCTTCCCGCACGGTCAATTATGACGACCTTTGCCACGGAAGAATCGAAGCTCATGGGTTATGAGGGAATAGCAGCGTGTTTATTTAGCTTGTTCCAACGGATCAGGAATGACTGTCGCCACACAAACGTAAATGGGATGATATTTTTTGATGAGGGGCACAATTCGTACATTAGGTTGTATCGGATGGCCCAAAAATATCTTCCTACGGGATCCAAGTTCGGCGGCTGGAAAGATGGAAAAACGAGGAACCTTCCACTTTCAATGTTTCCAAAGGATGGGAATATAAAAAAGTCTGACCTGTCCTATTTCATGCAAATTGCTGATTTAATTTGCTACGCGGCACGTTTGAAATTAGAGCAAGAGCGCGGCGTCTTAGCAGGAAAGCGTATTGGTAGAGGCCATCACCAGGTTTATGATGCGATTCCGAAGGCTCAACTAAACAGGCTAGCAACGATGAAGCGAGCAGACGCAATCGTTCCAACATAAAACCGCCCTTAGTTGCCTAAGGGCGGTCCTATGCGTCCCACGCACTCCTCTTCGCACAAGGCTCCAAGGCGCTGCGGGCAGATCCAATATAGCGATTCTACGTTAAGAATCAATGGCTTGTGCATAAGATTTTGTAAGTCATTGATGTGAATCACTTTTTGGCTCGCGGCTATCACTCACCAACGTGAACCGTCTGCGCCTGCCCGCCGCCCTTCGAATTACGGAACACCATGAGCAGCGGCAGCACTGCGAGCGTTGCGATCATCAGGAGCTTGTAGTCGTCGATGTAGGCGATGATCTGGGCCTGCTGGGTGATCACGGCGTCGAGCGCGGCGCGGCCGGCGGCGGTGAATGGGCTCCAGAAATGCGCGACGTTGGGGTTCTCCAGCGCGCGGTTTACCGCGGTGACGTTCTGCCCGATGTCGGCATGATTGATCTGGGTGTTGCGGATCAACAGCGCGTTGACGACCGAGATGCCGATGCTGGAGCCGATGTTGCGGAACAGGCTGTAGAGCCCGGCGCCTTCGGTGCGCTCGGCCAGCGGCAGGGTCGACAAGGTGGCGGCGCTCAGCGGCACGAACAAAAAGCCCAAGCCAAAGCCCTGCACCATGGTGACCATGATGATCGACTGCGCCGAGATGGCGGGCGTCCAGCCGGTCATGGCGTAGAACGACCACGCGGTGAGGCCCAGTCCGATGCCGAGCAGGACGCGCGTGTCGCTGCGGCCGACCAGCCGCCCGACCACCAGCATCGATATCATGGTGCCGACGCCGCGCGGCCCCATGATGATGCCGGAGGAGACCACCGGATAATTCATCAGGCCTTGCAGATACGGCGGCTGCAGCGCCATCGAGGCGTAATAGGTCAGCCCGATGATGACGATGAACAGCATGCCGGTCGTGAAATTGCGGTCGCGGAACATCGACGGCCGCACGAACGGCTTCTCGGCCGTGAACGTGTGCACGAGGAACAGATACAAGGCGGACGCGGCGACGACCGCCTCGATGATGATTTCGCCGGAACTCAACCAGTCCTTCTGTTCGCCGCGATCGAGCATGATCTGCAGGGCGCCGAGCGTGACGCTCAGCGTGCCGAAGCCGATCCAGTCGAGCTTGTCGACCGGATTGCGCGGCGATTCCGGCAAGAAGAACAGAATGCCGATAAAGTCGATGATGCCGATCGGCAGGTTGAT
>JASHXZ010000333.1 GCA_030043285.1 Xanthobacteraceae bacterium
TCGGATTTTCAAGATCGCGGCGAAAACCCGATGTGCAAAGCGCGCTAACGAATTGCTGGTGCTGGTCGCAACGGTGATCGTTGCATTGGAAGTATTGACGCGCGATTACAGCGGCTGGGGCAAGCGATTTCCGGCCGCAAAGCGCGAAGCCGAAGCGATGTTGGTCGATTTCCGGCAGCGATCCCGCAATTGGTTTATGGATCGATATCTCTATCCCTCCCTCAGTTTGAATCGCGATCTTAGCGGCATTCTCAGTCGCGCCGCCGAAGAGACAGTTGTTAGTTTCTGATCGGCGCCATGAGACCTCTGCTATCGCTCGGTGTTGTGCTGTTTGGCGCGATTGTGTTGTCCGCCTGTTCGGATACGCGCACGCACCAATCGTGCGATTGGGTTGGCCCAGGCGGCAGAGCCGTATACCGCTGCCAGTGACAACTGCTGGACGAGCACGAAAGCCCTGTTCAGGTTGCGAGCGCCCAACCGCGCACACGACGAACCGAATCTGGTAGTCGTTACCAAACAACGAACGGCAATAATCACGTTACGCGATCGGTCGGATATTAAAATGCTATTTGACGCGGCGCGGCGTAACAATAGATTCGAATTGCTGGTGATTGATGAGTGTCATGTTGGCGTTCATCGGGAGGGGTCGGATCTGGCAAGTCCGACCCTAACCGTCAGATAGCGCCTGTCAGTATTAGGACGTTTATTGGTGGTTATCTGATTGACTTCGATCGAAAACGGAGCGCTGCCGGATTATAAAGTTTCGATTTTTTTATCGTCGTCTTTATCATTATTGGTCAAAAAGTCTCCGGTTTCAATTGGCGAAACCCGATTTTAATATTCGCCAGCGCGGGCTTTGATCAAATGAGGTAACAGAAATGAACCGTCTGATATTTTTTATTGCTGCGATGGAATGCGCCGTTGCCGTTGCGGCACCGACGTTTGCGGCGAGCCACGGGCACAAACACCCGCGCGTTCGAGTGAAGGCTGTCGTCGCTGTGCCCCATAGGCTCTGCGATTGGGTCGGGCCCGGCGGCCGCGCGGTTTATCGCTGCACCTTGGTCGATCCACCCCAACAACGGGCGGCCGATCCACCTGCCGACAGAACGCCGCATCGGGTCTGCGACTGGGTCGGACCCGGAGGCCGCGCCTTATATCTTTGCCGCTGAGAATGGCGGTAATCGCGAACTTCATCAGCGGACTCGCCAACGGCGTTCGCCGCTTACTGACCGTTCGCGGTTTGGCTGCACCATTTACCGCATCGAGCCCGCGCGGCAGCGATGATGCGGCGCGCCGGAGCGTTTCCGTTTGGCGAAATTATCTGTGGCCGGCCTTGGCAACGCTGCTGCTGACGGCGTTGGCGACGGCTATCCTGTTTAGCCTCAGTGGCGTGCTTGCCTCGATTAATCTCGTTTCCGTCGTTTATCTGCTTCCGGTTTTGATAGCCGCGCTGCGCTGGGGCATATGGGCAGCGTTGCTCGCGGCGATTGCCGGTGCGTTGGCGGCCGATTTTTTCTTTTACCCGCCGATTTACAGCTTCCGCATCGATGACCCGCAAAATGTCGCCGACCTCATCGTCTTCCTCATCGTCGCGGTGGTGAGCGGAGAGATGGCGGCACGGTTGCGCCGGCGGGAGCAGAATATCCGCGAACTATACGCGTTCTCGGAACGGCTGGCGCAGTGCTTCAACAAATCCGACTTGATCCGGGCAGTGCAGGATTATCTGTCGCAAACTCTGGGCCGGCCGACGGCTTTCGTCGAGGCAGATGTGGCTCAGAGCGAAGAGCTCAATGAGAACTCCGTGCCAATGACGATTTGGCAGGCCGCGACGGCTGCCACTCCGCGTGACGATGTCACGCCGTGCACGCTATTTGACCGCGCAACAAGGCATTTCTGGCTGGCGCGTCGAATGTTGGTGGGTGCGATCGTTTACGTCGCGTTCGTCGATCTCGGCCTCAGCACTACCGCGAGCGGGAACAAGCTTAATCGGCGCATCGAGCGCGCAATCGCGGAAGCCGCTGAGAACTTCGCGCGCCTGGATCTGGCCAAGGCGATCGAGGACGCCAGACTGCAGGGCCAGGAGGCAACGCTGAAGAACGCCATCGTCGCCACGATGTCGCACGATCTGCGCACGCCGTTGGCGTCGATCCTGGGAGCAGCCAGCGTACTCGATCAGGTCCCGGCGATCGCTGCCGATGCTCGGGCGCGCTCGCTGGTGAGTACGATGCAAGCGGAGGCCGCGCGGCTCGACGGCGACATTCAAAATCTGCTCGAAGCAGCACAGATCGCCGCCGGTGTCGAACGTCGCATACCGGAACTCGTCGATCCCGTCGACATAATCCACGAAGCAATCAGCCGAAGAAAAAATCAGCTCGCGGGTCATCGGTTGGAGGTTTCCATCGTGCCCAATCTGCCGCTGATCGAGGTCCAGCCCCAACTCGTGGAGAATGCGTTGGCCCAGTTGCTCGACAATGCGGCAAAATATTCGCCGACCGGATCGAGGATTGAGATCAACGGCTCTGTCGATGGAAATTACATCGTCTTGTCGGTGACGGATCAAGGGGCTGGTCTTACGGCACCCGAATCGCACCGTGTCGGGCAACGCTCGTTTCGCGGCGCACGGCATGCCGGCACGATTAGCGGATCGGGCTTAGGCTTATGGATCGCCAGTACCTTCGTTGCCGCCAACGGCGGCAAGCTCGAAGCTGAGAGCGCAGGCGCAAATCGCGGAACGACGATCCGCATTCGCTTCCCCACACGCTCGGCCAATGGTCAAGGCTAAAAAGGCAGGTCTCGAGTGAAACGCGACGCGTTCACCAAGTGCCGACGATGCACACGATCAAAAACGGCGTTCCGGCGAGGCCGAGATAGAGCCACGTTCGGTAAGCGTGGGCGTCGCGCGGCAGGACAAACAATTGGACGGCGGTCCAGGCGAATGCGGCCAAGCCGAGACTCAGCCGAATAAGATCCGACGGAGCATCGTAAACCGTCCAGAAGCTCTGGGTCTGGGGCATGCTCGCATGGCCAACGAGGATCAGCAGCGTGACAATAAAACTCGTTCGCAGAACCATGCTCGCGATCCACAGAGATTTTGGTATCGCTAATCTGGCTTGTTCCGGCCGAGCTTCGCCAGGCTCCGATTGAGTCGAGGCACCAAGCGCCCGCAACATGGCGGTCCCTCCAAATCGAATTTTGGGCTCTTCCCAAGGCCCTTGCGTCTGAATATACGCTTTGGCCTGTAGAAATAAAGATTGAATATAAATATTAGGTGCAGTGCATATAAATCCGTGGTGGAGAGAGGACGATTTTTATAAATCTGCTGACGGCATCTGCATTTGCATAGCCAATTGCCTAATATCTCGGCATCATTTCTGTCAGCCTGAATTCGCAGCGGAAACGGCCGTCGCGCGCTGGTGTCCGCTTGCACGGATACGCCCAGCAAGCCCTCGTGCGATTGGATCGGTCCAGGCGGCAGAGCCATATACCGGTGTCGCTGACTAAGGAGTCGCGGTCCGACCTGTCGGTTTGCCGAGCGACTATCGCTGCAATGCCAGATCCGCCGCACCGTTGAGCCGGTCGAAGATCATCAGCTTCTCGAACGACGAGGATTTTCTGGCCGGCGCGTAGTCGTCGCCGAGGCAGTCGGCGAATTTGGCCCACAGCTCTTCGCGCGAGAGCGGGGACTGGTGGCTGCCCTTGGCGTATTCGACCGGATCGCTCTTGAGCGTTGCGCCCGATGTGGTGGTGATTTCCACCGCGTCGGCCGGGGCGAAGGCGGAGCCGGGCATGGTTGCGTCCGTGGTCGTGAAAAGGACGCGTGGGAAGATCGCCTGCACGTCCGCGCGGCGCACGAACGCGTCGGTCAATTCGGCGAGCCCGACTTTGCGCGCAACCAGCGCCGCCGCCATCGCGAACTGCATGGAAAATTTCGCTTCGAGCCCGGTCTGCGGCCGCGCGTTGCGTAGCATGACGAGTTGCGTCTTGCCGGTCGAGACGTGAATATGTTCGACTTTGTCGGCCGACAGATCGTAGCGTTCCACCAGGCCGAGCGCCGCGTCGATCGAGCGATGCGTCGCATAGCAGATCGGATAGCGTTTGATGTTGAGGCCTTCGCCGACGATATGCCACTCCTTGCGCGCCGCATCGAACGGCCGGTCGCGCTCGACCTTGCCCTCCGGCGACAGCGCCGTGAGCAGCCCGGAGGGATGCTCCAGCGCATCCAGCGAAGCGGTCAGCCCGGCTTGCGCCAGGCGTGCCGCGATCAGCCCGGATTGCGCGGCGCGGCCGACCTGGAATGATTTGGTCATCGTTCCGAAATTGGCGACCAGGCCGGACGCCATCGACGCCGCAATCGCCATCGCGGTTGCGGCGCCGCGCTCATCGAGGCCCCGCAGCTTGGCGCATGCTGCGGCAGCCGCAACGGTGCCGAGCACGGCGCTCGGGTGCCAGCCCTTGCGATGCAGCGGCGTCGGCTCGCGCGCCAACAGCTCCGCCCAGACTTCGAAGCCGGCGACGTAGGCGGTGAGCATCTCCGCGCCACTCGAGGCGCTGGCCTCACCTTGGGCCAGGATCGCCGGCACCAGCGCCGCGCTCGGGTGGCCGTCGAGACTGACGTCGTCATAGTCGAGCACATGGGCGGCAACGCCGTTGACCAAGACGGCGCTTTCGACGCTGCGCCGTTCGCCTGACGGAATAAGCGATGCGGAGGCCGCACCGGCAGCCGCGCCGTTGCCAAGCTCACGGTCGACCAGCGCGATCTCCGGATCGCGCGCGCCCGCGACCAGCACGCCGAAACAATCGGCGATGCCGGTGCGCGCGATGGCGCTGCCCTCCGCTGGAATCTGCCGCAAGGAAAGATCGGCGACGAAACGGCCGAGCTGCAAGGTCAGCGAACTCATGGCATCTCCGATCGGGTTGGGCGCGCACCCGCGCGATTGAGCAAAAGCTCCGCCACCAGCATGATGAGTTCCCTCTCGGCGTCAAGATGGTGCGTGGCAGCCGTTCGCCCGGAACCGGCCGCGCGGATCGTACGTTGCAATCGAGAGTCGGGCCCGCACGCCCGGCCTTCCGTACCGAAAGAAGAAAAGGATGGAACATGGGACTGTTCTCCAAAGACATAAAGAACATGGACGACCTGTTCGTGCACACCTTGCGCGACATCTACTATGCCGAAAAACAGATCGTGAAAGCGCTGCCGGACATGATCGAGAAATCGACCGATCCGCAGCTCAAGCAGGGTTTCCAGAACCATTTGCGCGAGACTGAAAATCACGTGAAGCGGCTCGAACAGATCTTTCAAATGGCCGGCAAGAAGCCGCAGGGCGTGGATTGCCCGGCGATCGACGGCATCATCGAAGAGGCGCAAGACGTCGCCGGCGAGGTGGAACAGAAGCCGGTTCTTGATGCCGCCCTCATCGCCGCCGCCCAAGCGGTGGAGCACTACGAGATCACGCGTTACGGGACCCTGATCTCCTGGGCTAACCAGCTCGGCCGCAGGGATTGCGTGACGCTGTTGCAGCAAACCCTTGACGAGGAGAAGGCGACCGACAAGAAGCTCACCGCGATGGCGGAATCCCAGGTCAACCGCAAGGCCGCCTGAACGACCGGCGCACTCTCCACATGGGGGAAGGGCGCCGCGCGCTTGTCCGCTCCCGGGACTGCGGCAGATGGCTTCCTCGGTCGCTTGGCGGACGGCCCATAAGGCTGTGACGCGGCATCGCGCCTAATGCCCCGCGGAACTAAAGCGTTCCGTGGGCGTTGGCGTGGCCGGATGCGAGGCGACTGGAGGGGCGCGTAAGCAAAATGAGTAGAATACGCTCGAATCTGGCCGAAGCCGCAGCTGCTGTCGGTGCGGATGCGCCTTGCCGCATGCCGGCGGTGCGCGCTCCCACGATCGCGCCGAGCCAGGTTCTCGATCAACTGCCGGCAGCCGTGTACATCACGGATGCCGCGGGGAGAATCACCTACTTCAACGAGGCTGCGGTATCGCTGTGGGGGTGCCGCCCGAAGCTCGACAGCGATCAGTGGTGCGGCTCCTGGCGACTCTATTGGCCGGACGGCAGGCCAATGCGGCACGACGAGTGCCCGATGGCAGTAGCGGTCAAGGAGCAGCGCACCCTGCGCGGCGGCGAGGCGATCACCGAGCGGCCGGACGGCACGCGCGTGCCGTTCATGGCGTTTCCGACGCCGCTCTACGATGCATCCGGCGCCATGATCGGCGCAGTCAACATGCTGGTCGACACGAGCGACCGACAGCGCGGCGAGCGTGCGGCGCACCAGCTCGCCGCCATCGTGGAGTCGAGCGACGACGCCATCGTCAGCAAGGACCTCAATGGGATTATCGCCACCTGGAACAAGGCAGCCGAGCGACTGTTCGGCTACTTCGCCGAAGAAGTCATTGGCAAGCCGATCAC
>JASHXZ010000334.1 GCA_030043285.1 Xanthobacteraceae bacterium
ACGTCCAGGCGATCAACGCCAAGCTGGTACGCCGCAGCGAGATGATCCTGCACCGGCTCACCGGGCGCGGCAGCGAAGAGATTACCGAGGCGCTGCGTCGCGCCAAAGGCAGTGTGAAGCTTGCTGTCCTGCTGCTGCACGGCTGCAGCCTCGACGAAGGCACACGGGTGCTCGAACGTGCCGGCGGGCGGCTGCGATTGGCGCTGCAATCGATTGGAGCTTCCGAGAACGCGGCCGGCCTTCGTGCCGACGTGCGCGTTACCGAAGAACCGCCGTCAGCTTCGCGCTCTCGTGTCAGGGATGACGTCAGCCGGTGACGTTCTCTTCGAGAAAATCGGGATGCTGCAGGCGTGTAAACTCGATGGCAAAGCCATCTTCAAGATGACGCACGACGCGGCCCTGCACCTTGCCAAGCGTGACGAGCGCTCCGACAGCCGGCCGCTGATCGGTCGAGACGGCAGCGCCAGACTGCGACACGTCGATGATGCGGCAGGTGATATTGAGACCGTTCGGCATGACAAGCCGGCCGGAAGGGTTGCGCGGCACGACGCGGCCATGGCGGCGATCCTCGGGCAGCCCGAGGATGTGGCGATTGGCAAGCCAGGTGAGTTGCGCCGCGAGCTTGTCGCGCTTGCGCGCGGTCGCCGCAATAGTCATCGCGAAGCCGTTCTGAAACGTGCGCGCGATGTGGCCTTCGAGCCGGCCTAGGTGATCGACGTAGGCGATGATGCGCTCGCCCGGTGCGCCGGCGACCGGCGCGATGACGGCCATGCCGCCCGGCGACATGTTGACGACCTGGCAGGGAAATTCGCGACGGTCGGCGAGCATGTAGCGGCCGAGCAGATTGACTCGCACGCGCTGGAAGCGGCGCCGTTCGTCGCTCAGCGCCCGCACACTCGGAATTCGTTCAGCCAGCGACATGCCGATGAAGTGCCCGGACCGATCCGATGCAAGCCTAGGGGCGCGGTCTTAACGCTCCGTTAGCCGCGACGGATAAGGTCTGCCCCACGGGCCTTTTCGGACTACGACCGCCCGCCGTCGTAAACCACCAGACCGCGCCGGCTGCGCGGGGCGAGAAAGCGCGGCAACAGTCGCTTCTCGACGGCAGGTCCGATATGGCGGCGGCCGCCAAGCGTCAGCTTTCCCAATGAGGTCCCAAGGTGTTGCGGCGTCTTCATTGGGGCGAGAATGCCGATGCTGCGTTGCAGAGCCGGGCGGGTCGCGCTTAGCGGCAGCAGCAAGAGCTCGAGATCGATCGCTTCGCCGTCGTTATTGAGGGCGCTCACTCCCGCGACCGTGCCCACCCACTCGTCGGCGAGGGTGGCGAGAAGGTCGGTCATGGTGCGCCGACTCGTCTGGTCCCAGAGTTCGAGGAACGATGTGCCTTTGAGCTCGCGATCGAACAGCGCGCAGACGCGCGTGCCGGCAAGTCGAAACGGGTAACCGCCGGGTCGATCAAGCGCGACGATGAAAGTTTCGCTCAAGATGCCGCGAATGGCCGCCGGCTCGATCTCGGCGCGCTCCGGCGCCGGGCGTCTGCCGCGCAGCTCCTGCCAATACGCGTAGAGTTCGCGACTTGCTGCGTGTTTCATGAAAACGCTCGTTCCCGCTCCGCCGCTGCGGCGGACCTGTCCTGTTTCGGGACGCAGGTACGACCGGTCGGCATTTGACACGCAAGAGAGCAGGAGGTGTGCCGGCGAGGCCCTATTGTGGCGCCCTGCACAGGTCCGCGTGAGTTAGTCTTAATGAGATCTTGCAGTTTTCAGAGCGCTCGGCCCCGCCTAGCTTGCTCCGATCACCGCGGCCGCTTTCGCGCGCCGTATCAGCCCGAATAAAGGGAGGCGAGGGAGTGTGATCGGCGGACGATGCGGCACCCGCCAGAATGCCGCAACAGGATGTGTACGCCGAGCACCGAAACCCCCGCACAGGGTGCAAAAGGGAGGGCATTTGCCCTCCCTTTTGTCATCTGCGTCGATCGCACAGCGCCGCATCGCGCTTGCCGTTGGCGAGCGGGGGTCCTATCTCGACCTGACGCAGGTGCAACCGGTGACGCAGTCTTCCGAAGTAAAATCCTCGGAACCGCTATTCAACATGCCCTCGGTCGTGGTCGCGACCGTGGCCGTGCTCGTGCTCATCCATGCGGTTCGCGCAATTGCACTGAGTGACGCTGCCGATGACCAGGTTGTGCTGACCTTCGCCTTCATTCCGGCGCGCTACAGCACCGACCCCCTTGTCGGCGGCCAGTTTCCCGGCGGCTTCGGCGCTGATCTGTGGACCTTTTTTACCTACGGGTTTCTCCACGCCGACCTCATGCATCTCGGTGTCAATCTTGCGTGGCTCATTCCGTTCGGGACGGCGCTGGCGCGCCGATTTGGCGCCTGGCGCTATATCGCCTTCATGTTGGTGACCGCGGCAGCCGGTGCACTCGCCCAGCTGATTGCTAGTCCGGGATCGCAGGCACCCATGATCGGCGCTTCGGCAGCCATTTCGGGTGCCATGGCGGCATCGATGCGCTTCATGTTTCAAAGGAACGGGCCGCTCGACAGCTGGCGGCATTCCGGTCCTCCCGCGGCCGAGGCATATCGCGTGCCGGCCGCCCCGTTATTGGCGACGTTGCGTGACCCGCGATTTCTGCTCTTCCTCGCGGTGTGGATGGGGCTCAACGTTCTGATGGGGTTCGGCGCCATCTCGTTCGGCGAACCGGGGCAGCAGATTGCGTGGCAGGCGCATATCGGCGGGTTTTTCGCCGGCCTGTTGCTGTTTGCCGCGTTCGATCCGTCGGTGCCGCAAGCGCAGCTTGACGTCGAGCCGAGCGGCTGAGGCTTGCCAGCGCGAAAAATCATCCGATTACGCTGCACTGCAAAAACGATCGACGGGCCTGCACCCGGAACTTTGCCGCGACCCAAAGCATTAAAGCCAACACCCTTTGCGATCCGCCCGCCTGATCGCGCGCGGCGAAAGGGAGGGAGGCGACCATGACTGTGAGCATGATTCTCGCCGAGAAGGGCCGCAACGTCGTCACAATCGAGCCTGGCGCCACGCTTGCGGATGCTGCAACGCTGCTCGCCGACAAACGCATTGGCGCGGCGCTCGTCCTGGGCGCCGATCGCCGCATTGTCGGCATCATCTCCGAACGCGACATTGTCCGTGCGCTCGCCGCGCGTGGCGCTGCAGCGCTCGATGGGCCAGTCAGCGGAACGATGACGCGCAATGTCGAGAGCTGCAACGAGAACGAACCGATCTGCAACATCATGGAGCGGATGACGGCCGGCAAATTCCGTCACTTGCCGGTCATCGATCAGGGCCGCGTGATCGGGATCGTGTCGATCGGCGATGCGGTCAAGCATCGACTGCAGGAGATGGAGCGCGAATCGACGGCAATGCGCGATTACATTTTGACTGCGTAGCGTACGCTCAGGACCGCCACGCCGCGTCGCCTTGTAGCGCGGCGGCTCGCTGATCGGCACGATGGCGCAGCCTGCATTGCCGCGCTATTCTCGCCGCCCGGACTTACGGGGAGGCGGGCGTGCGCGCGATATTTTTTGTTTGTGCTCTTTTGCTACTTGCCGGAGTGATCGGGAGTGAATCTGCTGCCGCAAAAAACCAGCAGCTGCGGCTGGCGCAGACCTCGACCACGACCGCTTGCATGATCGCCTGCAACGCCACCGCCGCGACCTGCCAGGCCGCCTGCGTGGTGCCCGGTTCGCCGCCAAGCGGCGCCGCGACCACCGGCAGCAACGCCACGGCGAGCGCATCGTGCCTGATGACCTGCTCGACGCA
>JASHXZ010000335.1 GCA_030043285.1 Xanthobacteraceae bacterium
CAACGTCGCGCGCACCACCGAACTCGTCGAGGCCTGCTTCGTCAGCCGCGACTACAATGAAGGCCGCACCGCCTTCATGGAAAAGCGCAAGCCGGTGTTTACCGGGACGTGAGCGCGAGCTCTCCGCCCACACTTGCCCATCGCCGCAACTAAAAGCGCGCGGCTCGACGATTTCCCATCTTATCGGCATGCGGCGCGGCTTGCTAAGCTGGCGCGAACGGGCCGGCGCGCGGCCGGTCTGCAAAGATCGAGGAGGCATTCGCCATGTATCGGGGCACCAAGGACATCATGCTGCCGACCACCATCACCGGCTCGCTGCCGCGGCCGAGCTGGTACACCGAGAATCTCGGTACCCGGCACTTTCTCGAAGCCATGGTGACCCGCCGCTTCCGCGAGCAGTACGAGGACGCGCTCGCCTGCTATCTGCGCGATCAGGATCTCGCGGGCCTCGACATTGTCACCGACGGCGATTGCCGCTTCGACGATGATGTCGGCGGCCAAAGCTGGACCGCGTATCCGCCGAACCACATGAGCGGGCTCGATGCAGCGCATCCCGAGGCGACGCCGTCGGGGCGCGGCGGCATCTGGTTTCCGCGCGGCCACATCCTGCACGACTATTTGGAATCGCGCGTCATGCCGGTGATCACCGGTCCGATAGGACGCGGCAATCTGCAATATACCGCGATGTGGAAGGCGGCGCAGCGCTTCACCAAGCGACCGGTGAAGTTCGGCGCCGTATCGGCCGAGATCGTCGCCTTTGCGCTGCAGGATCGCCATTACAAGAGCATCCCCGAGCGCATGTTCGCCATCGCCGACGCCTTCAACGAGGAGTATCACGAGCTCGCCGACGCTGGCTGCCCGGTGATCCAGATCGAGGAGCCGCAGATTCACCTGCTGGCGCTGCGCAAGATCCAGGACAGCGTCATCACGCCGCAATTGATGGTCGAGGTGTTCAACCGCACGGTCAGGGGATTGCGCGCCAAGACCGAAGTGTGGGCGCATTCGTGCTGGGGCAATCCCTCGCAGCAGCGTATGTTCGCACAGGTGCAAAGCTACAAGCCGGCGCTCGAGGCCTACAACACGGTCGACGCCGACGTCATCACCTTCGAGTCGTCAAGCTCCGGCGGCATCGATCTCGACGCCATCGGCAAAGCGATCACCGGCAAGAAGGTCGCCATCGGCGTCATCGATCATCACGTGCTGCAGGTGGAGACGCCGGACGAGGTGGCGGCGAAAATCCGCGCCGCGCTCAAGCACATTGCGCCGGAGCGGCTGGTGATCTCGACCGACTGCGGCATGGGGCGTGAAGGCATGAGCCGCCGCCACGCGTTCTACAAGATGGTCTCGATCGTGCTCGGCACCAACATGATGCGCAAGGAGCTTGGCTATCCGCAGGCCGAATGCCTCGCCGCCGACGAGCGCTATTCGCTCATTGTGCCGGCGAAGTAGCGTGTAACGTCACTCGACCGCCACGCCGGCAAACTTCACCACCTTGGCCCATTTCGCCGTCTCGTCGGCGACGAGCTTGCCGAAGTCGGCCGGGCTCATCGGCATGACCTCGCCGCCGAGGTCGTGGAAGCGCGCCTGGAGCTTGGGATTGGCCAGCACCGCATCGACGGCTTTATTGAGTTTGTCGACGATTTCGGGCGGTGTGCCTTTCGGCGCGCAGATACCGTACCAGACGAACACCTCGTAGCCCGGCACGGTCTCGGCGATGGTCGGCACGTCGGGAAGCGTGTCCACGCGTTTCGCCGTGGTCACGCCGAGTGCGCGCACGCGGCCGCTTTCGATCTGCTGGATCGAGCCCGGCAGGTTGTCGAACATGATCGGGATCTGGCCGCCGAGCAGATCAGCCAGCGCGGGAGCCGTGCCGCGATATGCCACGTGGGTCAGCTTGATTCCGGTCATCGCCTCCAGCAACTCGCCGGACATGTGCGGCGAGGTGCCCACTCCGCCGGAGCCGAAATTGATCTTTCCCGGTTCGGCCTTCGCCCTGGCGATAAGATCGGCGACGGTCCTGGCCGGGAATGACAGGTTGGCTTCCAGCACGTTAGCGAGCTTCATGGTGCCCGCAACCGGCGTGCTGTCGCGCACGAAGTCGAACGGGATGTGCTTGTAGAGCGTGGCGTTGATGGCGTTGTTCGGAGAGACAAAACCGATCGTATAGCCGTCGGGCGGCGCCGAGAGCACGTCCTGCATGCCGACGTTGCCGCCGGCGCCGACGCGGTCCTCGATGACGACCGGCTGACCCAGCTGCTCGGACAGATATTGTCCGAGAATGCGCGCGATCGTGTCGTTAGGACCGCCGGGCGCAAACGAAACGATGAAATGTACCGCTCGGGTCGGATAGTCGAGCGCACGAGCAGGAACGCCCCAGGTCAGCAGCGGCAGCAACGGGGCAAATTGAATGAGCGATTTGAAGGCGGCAAGCTTCACGGCTCCTTCCCCTTCCACAGCCTACGGAATCCGCTTGACCACTTTCGTATCCAGCCCGAACACGCGCGCGGCATTGGCACCCAGAATGTTGCGCTTGGCCTTTTCGCTCAGGAACGGCAGGTCGTAGATTACGCCGGGCAGGTCGAAATCCCAGTGCGGATAGTCGGACGACCAGAGCAGCTGGGTCTCGGCATTGATCATCTTGAAGGTGGCTTCAAGGATCGACGGATCGTCCGGCTTCTCCATCGGCTGCGACGAGAAATACATTTCGCGCATGTATTCGCTCGGCTTGCGCTTGAGCGACGGGCAGTCCGACGTGCGCATCATGTAGGAGTGGTCGAGCCGCTGCATCAGCGAATAGGCCCAGGTCAGGCCGCTTTCGATCCACATCACCTTCAGCTTGGGGAAGCGCTCGGGCAGGCCGTTCACCACCCAGTTGGTCATGTGGATCATGTTGAACCACATGAAGCCGAGCGAATGCACCGAGATGAAGCGGTTGGTCATCTGCAGGGCGCGGTCTTCCCACGAATAGGCGGCGTGAAACGAGATCGGCTTGCCCATCTCCTCAAGGAGCGCGTAGGTCTTCATGTAGGCATTGTCGTGCACCGGCTTGTAGCGCGGCGACGTCACCATGAAGCCGACCACGCCTTTCTGGTCGCCGAAGTCCTTCACCGTCTTGTAGGCCGCCTCCGGATCGTTGAACGGAATGTAGAGCATGGAGACGAGCCGCGGCTCGACGGCGAGAATGCGCTCGCATAGCCAGCGGTTATAGGCGCGGCACAGCGCGACCTCGATCTCGACCTGCGGATGGAGCCCGAGAAACAGCATCGGCGTCGGGAACATGCAGGCGTAATCGACGCCCATCGCGTCCATCCATTCCAACGTCATGGCGATGTCGCGATGGCGGCCGTCGGCCGGCACCTTCTGCAGCCGGCGCAGATTGGCGCGGGTGATGCGGCCGCCGAGATTCTGGTTGCCGACCGACGAATTGATCAGCGCCGAGCGGCCCGGCCGCTGCGAGGAATCGATCACGTCGTGGCGGATTACCGGGCTTTCGATGTACTGGAAGACCTCCTTGTAGGATTCGTTCTCGTAATGGTGCGCGTCGACATCGACGATCAAAAAATCCTGGAAGTTTCGCGCGCGCGCCTGCGCGGCGGCATGCTCGAGATGCTTCGCCGTGGAGTAATCGTCGAAATTGAGCTTGCGGACTTCGTTCGGCACCGTATCCATGGCGCTCTCTCCTTTAGGTCACGACGTAGATATCGTCGCCGCGGCGCACGACCTGGTACTTCTTCAGCTTCAACCGGCTATCGCCGACGCAGCGGCCGGTGGTGAGGTCGTACTCGTAACCGTGCCATGGGCAGACGAAGTGAACCTCGTCAGAAAAGGTTTGGCCCTGATAGGTGCGGTCGGCATCGATCAGGTCGACGACCTTGTTGATCAGAATGCCCTCGCAGGCCGGACCGCCGGAATGGACACAGTAATTGCTGTAGGCGTAATAGGCGCCGCCGTGATGGAACACGCCGATTTCGTCCTTGCCGGCGACGACGATGCGCCGGTCGCCGTCCGGCAATTCGGCCGCCTTGGCCACGAACCATTCCGCCATTCGATCAACTCTCCCGCCGTATCCGGCGCTCAATCCTGGCCCTCATTTTCGCTGCGGACCAGTATGACGTGGCGCGGCGGCAGCAACAAGGTGGCGATGGTCCTAGCGCGCAAGCTGACCTAAGCTTGCGCAAATATCAGGGGACGGGAACCGATGGCCGAGACCGAAGCCAAGCCAAAACTGCTGCTGCCCGCGCTGGCGCCGTTCTACGAGGCCGTCATTCCGCTGTCCTGGCTGATCGTCCGGGTCGCCATCGGCTGGAATCTCCTGGTGCATGGCGTCAACAAGCTCATGATCGGACCGGCGCCGGCGCTGCTCAAGGGCTTCGCCGATCAGGGCTTCAGCCCACCGGTGT
>JASHXZ010000336.1 GCA_030043285.1 Xanthobacteraceae bacterium
ACTGGGCTCTGCCACGGCTCGCAGCGCTGGGCGCCACGCTCGGCGCCTCCGATACCGTTGCGCTGGGCTTTGCCGCCAACGAGAACCCGCCGCGCCTGCGCGCTTACGATCGCTTCGGTCACCGTCGCGACGAGGTCGCATTTCATCCGGCCTGGCACAGCCTGATGGCGGTCGCCGTCGGCGCCGGTCTGCACAGCAGTCCTTGGGCGGCGCCACGTCCCGGCGCTCATGTGGCGCGCGCCGCCGGCACTTACATGCTGACCCAGATCGAGAGCGGTGTTTACTGTCCGATCGCCATGACCTACGGCAGCGTGCCGACGCTTCGGCACAACGACGCGCTGGCGCGCGACTGGCTGCCGCGAATCTTCGCCACGCAATACGATCCGCGGTTCGTGCCGGCCGACCAGAAGAGCGCCAATCTGCTCGGTATGGCGATGACCGAGAACCAGGGCGGCTCCGACCTGCGGACAAATGTTACGCGCGCGGTGGCGGCCTCGGACCCCGGCGAACGACGCGCTTTCCGCGTCACCGGGCATAAATGGTTCATGTCGGCGCCGATGTGTGACGCCTTCCTCATTCTCGCCCAGACCGAGCGCGGCCCGACTTGCTTGTTGTTGCCCCGCTTCACTCCCGACGGCACGCTCAACGCCATCAGGATCAACCGTCTCAAGGACAAGCTCGGCAACCGCTCCAATGCGTCCGCGGAGGTCGAATTCTTCGACGCCTATGCCGAGCTCATCGGCGAGCCGGGCCGCGGTATTCCAATCATTATCGAAATGAGCACCTATACGCGGCTCGACTGCGCCGTCGGTTCTTCGGGCCTGATGCGCCAAGCGGTGGCGCAGGCCGTTCATCACGCCCGACATCGACGGGCCTTTCAAAAAAAATTGGTCGATCAGCCGCTCATGACGAACGTGCTCGCCGATCTCGTGCTGGAAGCGGAAGCGGCCGTCGCCCTGAGCCTTCGGCTGGCGCGCGCCTACGACCAATCGGACGCATCCGCGCAGCTGTTCCGGCGTGTGGTGACGCCGGCGGCAAAATTCTGGATTTGCAAGCGAGCCCCCGCATTGGCGTTCGAAGCCATGGAGGTACTGGGCGGCAACGGCTACGTCGAAGAATGCGTGTTGCCACGAATATATCGGGAGATGCCGGTCAACTCGATCTGGGAAGGCTCCGGTAATGTGATGTGCTTGGACGTGCTGCGTGCGATCGGCCGCGAACCGGACGCCGCCGAAACCATTTTGGCCGAGGTTCGCGACGCGGCAACGGCCGACCGTCGGCTGACCGCCTTCGCGGCGGTGCTCGAATCGCGGTTGACCAGACCGGCGATCGCCGATGAATCGCAAGCACGCCTGTTGGTCCGCGATCTCGCGCTGGCGCTCGAGGCTGCATTGCTGGTACGCCACGCTCCGCCGGCGCTGGCGGACGCGTTCTGCGCCGCCCGGTTAGCCGAGGATCGCGGCGGAAGCTTCGGACTGCTGCCGCAAGGCGTCGATGCGCACGCCATCCTCGAGCGCGCCGCCCCTGAGCCTGCAAACTAAGCTCAGGCCGCAGATAGCGGCGGCAGCAGGCGTGGGCTGGTCGGCCGGCCGTCGTAGTCAAGCCAGCGGTGCTCGTCATAGTCGTAAAGCCGGCAGCGGCGCATGATGTCGCGGTGTTTGGCCAGCGTCCATCGCTCCATCACGATCTCCTCGCCGGCGCCTACAAGGATGCGGTCCTCTGCCCGATCAAGTCCCCAGATCGGGATGCGCGGTTCGATGTGATGGGCGCCGTGCAGACCGAGATCCGTCAGAAAGAAGATCATCCAGCGCGGTACGCTCATGTGCACGGTGCAGCGTACTTGTCCGATATAGAACGACCATTCCTCTCGCTTGGCGAACCACGGTATCGTGGGATGAGTGTGGTTGAGAAAACTGACGAAACCGACCATCCAATTGAAGATGAGGAACGGCAATACGATCGCCAACGCGATCCGTACGGCGATGGTGCCCGGGTCGGCAGTACCGGCCGACAACACAACGAGCTGGATAAGAAAAAAGCCAAGGACGCATAGGCAATCCAGGATGTAGATGCGCCGCACCTTGTGCACGACGGCACGGCGCGGCGCGATCATTTTGCCGAACCAGATCGCAAAAAAATAATAGGCGCCGACGCCCAGATTAGTGCGATAGAAGCGCTGCACGAACCGCGCCAGCGGTCCACATCGATCGTATTCCGCTTTCGACAGCGGGATCCAGATGTAATCGCGGTCCTTCAGGTTGGTGAAGGTGTGGTGGCGCCAATTATGAAAGAGAATCCAGATACTGTAGGGATGATACGCCGGCAGGTTGGACAAGCGGCCGACGATTCGGTTCAGCCAACGACTGCCGAGGTGGCACTCATGGCCGCAATCGTGCGCGATGCGAAACAGCAGCGCAATCAGCGGTCCGAGCGCAACCCCGCAGGCAATTCGCAACCAGAGCCACGGCGCGAAGGCGGCGCCGAGAAAAAAGCCGATATAGCTTATCGCTGCCGCCGCGGAGAGCATCGCAGCAAACGACCAAGTCTGTGCTTTCAAATCCTGTAACGGCTGCCGCAGCGGCAGGATCGTCTTTTCAATCACCCGTCGTCCCCCTCAGCCCAACAGCCAACAATTGTACATGCTGTGAATACGCGGTGCTAGGGGTTTCGCAAATGAGAAAGCCAAATTAGAAAGCGATGGAAGCTGGATAGAAGATCGGTTACACGACAGCATCGTTCGGGAAGCGTCCGGCTTCCTCATGGCCCACGTCGAGGCGGAGATCCGATGGCCGAGCCGCTGAAAGTCGGTCTTGCCGGACTGGGGACGGTCGGCACGTCGGTCGTTCGCCTCCTGGAAGACGGGCGCGACAAGCTCGTGGCGCGCAGCGGCCGACCGATCGAGGTGGTGGCCATCACGGCGCGATCGCGTGC
>JASHXZ010000337.1 GCA_030043285.1 Xanthobacteraceae bacterium
ATCGACGTGTTCTGGGTGCTGATGCTGATCTCCGCCGCCGCCGTGCCGCTCGCTCTTATCCTAAGGAACGTGAAACTCGGCGGCCCGGCGCCGGTTAGCCATTAAGGGGAGATCACGCCCTGAGCCGCAAGACAATCCGATCGAGTGAGCCTGTTTTTGACAATTTTTGACAAGGAGAAAGCAAATGGCAAAGCTTCTACGTGCCATCGTCATCATGACGTCCGTGGCGTTGCTCGGCGCGGCGGTGAGCGTTCCTTCCTACGCCCAATATCGGGGTCCCTACCGTGGCGGTGCGCTCTATAACTCCTATGGCAGGGACCGCAATGTCGAGCGTGGCGGCACCCGTGCCTATGACGGGAGCTGGAGCGTGGTGCTGGAGACGACGAATGGCAGCTGCCCTGCCGCCGTTCGCGCCGGCGTGCGCATCCTCGGCGGTCGGGTGCTGGGGGAAGATCAAAGCTACAACGTTGACGGCCGAGTGGCGCCAGGCGGCGCAGTGCAGGTGAGGGTTTCGGCGAACGGGCAGGGCGGTGATGCCGTCGGGCGTCTGTCGGGCGTGGCTGGAAGCGGCCAATGGCGGACCTGGTCGGGCGAATGCTCCGGGCAATGGGTAGCATCGCGCCGCTAGTGCGAGCCCGTCGCGGCAGGTGTCATCTGTTGATCTTTGATCGGGAGGACGGTCATGACGGAGTCCGCCAGTCCACGGCATTTGCCGCAGGAACATACCCTGCTGCATGAACTCAATCACCGGGTCAACAACGAATTCGCCGCCGCGATCAGCGTCGTATCGCTGACCGCGGCGCGATCCGGCAACAACGACGTGAAAGCGGCGCTGTCGGGCGTTACCGAGCTCTTGCACCAGTACGCCGACGTCCACCGCGCGCTGCAGATGCCGGAATCCGGCACCGCGGTCGCCGCTGCAGCGTATCTTGGCCGCCTGTGTCGTTCGATTAGCCGGTCCCAGCTCGACAGGAGGAAAATCAGGCTGGTTCTGGCGGCTCAGCCCGTGCGATTGCCGGCCCATCGCTGCTGGCGATTGGGAATGATCGTCTTCGAGCTGATCAATAATGCAGCGCGGCACGCTTTTTCCGACGGCGCCGGTGAGATTCGCGTCGAGCTATCGCATGCCGAGGTGTTCGCGAAGTGCAGTGTCGTGGACGACGAAGCCGCGGCGACCGCGGTTCGGCCGGGTCACCGCCTTAAAATAATCGAGGAGTTGAGCAAGAGCTTGGGTGGACGATTCGAACAGAAATTCGGATCATGGGGCTCGTGGTCGGTTCTGGTCTTTCCGTGCAACGCCGACCTGATCGCCGAGAAAACGCCGTATAGAAAAACGGCGTAAGTCTCCGGAAGATTGTCGCTTAGCTATGCGATAAAAACGCCATGGCACTGCGCATCGAAGACTACGCGCTGATCGGCGACTGCCGAACGGCAGCTTTGGTCGGCCGCGACGGTTCGATCGATTGGCTGTGCTGGCCGCGCTTCGATTCGCCGGCTTGCTTTGCCGCGCTGCTTGGCAGCGCCGATAACGGCCGCTGGCTCATTGCTCCGAGGCAGCCCACCACCGCCGTAACGCGGCGTTATCGGTCCGACACCCTCATCCTCGAGACTGAATTTCAGACGGCAACCGGCTCCGCTGCGGTCATCGACTTCATGTGTCCGGACGGCGGCGGCCACGTTGTCCGCATTGTGATGGGCCGCGCGGGGCGAGTGGATTTCGCGACCGAGTTGGTGATGCGCTTTAACTATGGAGCGAGCATCCCCTGGGTCAACCGGCTCGCCGACGGCACGATCAATGCGGTCGCCGGGCCGGACCGGATGGTGCTGCGGAGCCCTGCGGCGCTGCACGGCGAGGATCTTAAAACGCTCGGCGAGTTCACCGTCGAAGCCGGCGGCAGCGTCCCTTTCGTTCTCTCCGGTGGGCCTTCATTTGAAGATGCGCCGTCGGCGATCGATGCTTTGGACGCGCTCAACCGAACCGAGGCGTTTTGGCGTCGGTGGATCGGTCCGTGTCCCGATGTCGGGCCTTGGACCGAGGCGGTCAAACGCTCGCTTATCACCTTGAAGGCTTTGACGTATGCGCCAAGCGGCGGAATTGTCGCCGCCGCGACCACGTCGCTGCCGGAGCATTTAGGCGGCATACGCAACTGGGATTACCGCTATTGCTGGCTGCGCGACGCCACCTACACGCTGTTGGCCTTCATGCACCTTGGCTACTACGACGAAGCGTTGGCGTGGCGAGACTGGCTGTTGCGCGCGGTCGCCGGCAGCCCGGATCAGGTCCAGATCATGTACGGGGTCGGCGGCGAGCGTTGGCTGCCGGAACTGATCGTGCCGTGGCTGCCCGGCTACGAAAACTCGTCGCCGGTGCGGATTGGCAACGCGGCGCATCAGCAACTGCAGCTCGACGTGTTCGGCGAGATCGCCGACGCGATGTTTCAAACGCTCAAAGCCGGCATGGCGCCGACCGAACGCGCCCACGCGCTGCGCCCGGTGATGCTGGATTATCTCGCCACCGCGTGGCGGCAGCCCGACGAGGGCATTTGGGAGGTTCGCGGCGCATCGCAGCATTTCGTTCACTCCAAGGTCATGGCTTGGCTCGCGTTCGATCGTGCGGCCAATGAGATGACCGCGCGGGCCTACGGCGATTCCGGGCAGCGCTGGCGCAAAATTGCCGACCAAATCCATGGCGAAATCTGCGAGCGTGGCTTCGACCGCGAGCTCGACAGCTTCGTGCAGGCCTACGGCTCCAAGCGGCTCGACGCCAGTCTGCTGTTGCTGCCGCTCGTCGGCTTTCTGCCGGCGACGGATCCGCGGATCCGAGGAACGCTGCGCGCGATCGAACAGCGGCTGCTGGTCGATGGCGAATTCGTGCTGCGCTACGAGACCGCGGGCGCTGCAGACGGCTTGCCCGCCGGCGAAGGCGCATTTCTGGCCTGCAGCTTTTGGCTGGTCGACAATTACATACTTCAGGGCCGCTACGCGGAAGCCCGGCGGCTGTTCGAGCGTCTGCTCTCGCGCTGTAATGACGTTGGCTTGCTCGCCGAAGAGCTCGATCCGGTTACCGGCCGGATGCTGGGAAATTTTCCGCAGGCCTATAGCCACGTCGGGCTGATCAACTGCGCGCTCAATCTGAGCCGTCAGATCGGCCCTGTGGAGGAGCGGGCGGAAGCCCAGGAATCGGTGACGGCGGCATAACGCATCGCGGGAATCTTATATAACGTCGCTACGCCGCGAGAGAAAAAAGCTGCTACTTGGTCGCCATGGCCGATGACGCAGTTTTTTCTGCCGCCTTCGGCGACAGCACGAAAGTAAGCCACACGTTGAAGCCGTCGGGCCTGGCGTTGTTGTCGAACTCGCCATAGCCCTTCAGGTTGAAGTAGCCCTGCATGTTGCCGACCGGAAACAGGTAGCCGACTTGCGGGCCGACGCCGATGACGCGCGACTCGAACGGACATAGGATCGGGGCGCAACCGGTGTCGGGGGTCAGCTGCTCGTAGAAATATCCGACCAGGCCGACCTGGAATTGCTTGGTCATGAATTGCGACGCACCCCAATCGAGATGCCAGTCGATGCCGCTGGTATAATTGGTCGCTGTGTTTTCAAAGTTGCCGGTCAGTCCCATGACCGCCGAAAATTCGTGGCCGGCTTTCTCATCGAAATAGGTGTAGCCGACGCCGCCGTCGATGGCGCCATGGCCGATCCCGATATTGGCCAGGTTGGTGGAACTGTAGACGCCGACCGGTACGTCGCCGGTCAAATAGGCCATGTAATTGTTGACGCCGGAATTCCAGCGCACCGCAAATTGTGGAATCAAATCGCCGATGCCCGCTGTCGTCTGACTGAGATCGAAACTTCGACTGAACGGTATCCCGCCGACCGTGCCGGATATGATTCCGTTCAATTGGGTATTGTTTATGCCGTAATCCATCAGCAGGCTCGCCGAGGCCTGGCCGCCAAGGAACGGCGTCGCAAACACGTAGGTTGGCGCGAAAATCGCGATATCGGCCTGTGCGCGGACATTGGCGTTGATGCTGGCATTGAGCGTGGGATTGAATTGCCCGATCGTAATTTCCCTCGCCACCGCGGTGTTGCCGGTCGCTGAAACGTTTGTGTAATAGTTGATCCATGTGTACGACCATCCCGGCTGCTGGGGCGCGGCGGCCA
>JASHXZ010000338.1 GCA_030043285.1 Xanthobacteraceae bacterium
CGACGACGCAGCCGAAAAACGGCATCGAGCTGCGCCTGATTTCGCGCGGCAACGAAGTGTTGGCGACGCGGCGAACCGATGCGAATGGGCAGGCACAGTTCGAAGCCGGTCTGGCGAACGGGGAGGGCGGTGCGGCGCCGGCCTTGCTGGTCGCGGCCGATCCGGCTGGCGATTACGCCTTCCTCAATCTGAAAACGCCGGCCTTCGATCTCACCGACCGCGGCGTCGGCGGCCGGCCGGCGCCGCACGGGCTCGACGCCTTCGTCTATGCCGAGCGCGGCGTCTATCGCTCCGGCGAGACCGCGTACATCACCGCGCTGCTGCGCGACGGGCAGGGCATTGCGGCGCTCGGCGTACCGCTGACGCTGGTCGTGCAGCGGCCCGACGGTGTTGAATTCCGCCGCACGCTGATCGCCGACCAGGGCCTCGGCGGCCGCAGTTTGGCGCTGGCACTGCCGGCCTCGGCGCCGAGCGGCACCTGGCACGTCCAGGCTTTTACCGATCCGAAGCGCCCGCCCATTGGCGAGACCACGTTCCTGGTCGAGAATTACGTTCCCGATCGCATCGAGTTCGACCTTACCTCGTCGGCGGCGAGCATCGTGCCGAACAATCCGGCGGCGATGAATGTCGCCGGCCGTTTCCTTTACGGCGCACCGGCCGCCGGCCTCTCGCTTGAAGGTGAGGTGACGATCACGGCCGCGAAAGAACGCGCTGGCTTTGCCGGCTATCAATTCGGTCTCGCCGATGAGACGGTCGAAGCGGCCAAGCAATCGCTCGAAGATTTGCCGGAGACCGACGCCGCCGGGAAGGCGAGTTTCTCCGTCGCCCTCGACAAAGTGCCGGCGAGCACGCATCCGCTTCAGGCGCAGATCGCGGTGCGCATGGCGGAGCCGGGTGGCCGCGCCGTCGAGCGTACGCTCACGCTGCCGATTAAGCCCAGCGCGAACATGATCGGCGTCAAACCGCTGTTCTCCGGCCGTTCGCTGGCCGACGGCGCCGCCGCGACGTTCGACGTGCTTGCCGTCGCGCCCGATGGCACGGCGGTGGCGCAAAGCGGCCTGCACTATCAGCTCCTGCGCATCGAGACGCATTATCAGTTCTACAAGCGCGACGGGCAGTGGAATTACGAGCCGGTGAAGACGACGACGCGCGTCGCCGACGGCGCATTCGACGTCGCCGCCGACAAGCCGGGGCACCTGGCACTGCCGGTGCATTTCGGCCGCTATCGGCTCGAAGTCACTACCGCCGACCCGAACGGGCCAGTCACCGCGATCGATTTCGACGCTGGCTGGTACGTCGAGGCCAACGCCGACACGCCCGACATGCTCGAAGTGGCGATCGACAAGCCCGACTATCAGCCCGGCGACGCCATGACGGTTGCGATCACCGCGCGCAGCGCCGGCCGGCTGACGCTCAACGTCGTCGGCGACCGGCTGTTGGCGAGCCAGAGCATGGACGTCAAAGCCGGCCTCGCCCAGGTGAAGGTGCAGGTCGGCCGCGACTGGGGCACCGGCGCCTATCTGGTCGCGACCTTACGCCGGCCGCTTGATGCGCCGGCGCAGCGCATGCCGGGCCGCGCCATAGGCGTGCAATGGTTTTCGATCGCGCGCGCGGCCAAGACGCTGAGCGTGCAATTGCAGGCCCCGCCGCTGTTGCGGCCGAACACGACGCTGACGCTTCCGGTCAAGATCAACGGCCTCGCTGCAGGTGAGCAGGCGCGCCTGGTGGTCGCGGCGGTCGACGTCGGTATTCTCAACCTGACCAATTACAAGCCGCCCGCGCCCGACGATTATTACTTGGGCCAGCGTGCGCTTGGTGCCGACATCCGCGATCTGTACGGCCAGCTGATCGATGGCATGCAGGGCGCGCGCGGCCAGATCCACAGCGGCGGCGACGAAGGTGCGCAGCTGCAGGGTAGCCCGCCCACCGGGCCGCCGGTCGCGCTTTATTCCGGGCTGGTGACGGTCGGGCCGGCCGGCACCGCCCAGGTGTCGTTTGACGTGCCCGATTTCAACGGCACGCTGCGCGTCATGGCGGTGGCGTGGAGCAAGGACAAGGTCGGCCACGCGTCGGCCGACGTCACCGTGCGCGATCCGGTGGTGCTCACGGCGACCTTGCCGCGCTTCCTCCTTCCCGGCGATCGCACCACCATTCATCTCGATCTCGACAATGTCGAGGGTGAGCCCGGCGATTACACCCTCGCGGTCTCATTGAACGGTGCGGTGGTGGCCGGCGCTGGCGCCGATCAGAAGCTGACGCTCGCCGCCAAGGCGCGCGGCGCCGTCGTCGTGCCGCTGACCGCAAGCGGCGCCGGCAACGGCGCGGTTCGGGTCAGCGTCAGCGGCCCGAACGGCTTTGCGCTCGCCCGCGACTACGCGATCACCGTGCGCACGCCGGCGCAGATCATTGCGCGGCGCACGATCACGTCGCTGGCACAAGGCGAAAGCGTGACGCTGTCGCGCGACATGTTCGCCGATCTCGTGCCCGGCACCGGCAGCGTATCGATCTCGGTCGGCAGTTCGACGGCGCTCGACGCCGCGAGCCTGCTGGCCGCGCTCGACCGCTATCCGTACCGCTGCTCCGAGCAGATCACGAGCCGCGCCTTGCCGTTGCTCTATATGAGCGAGCTTGCGGACCAGGCTCATGTGGCGCTCGATCCAAAAACCGAGCAGCGCATCCGCGACGCCGTCGAAGCGCTGCTGACGCGTCAGGATTCCACCGGCTCTTTCGGTCTGTGGAGCGTCGGCGGCGACGATCTGTGGCTGGATTCCTACGTCACCGACTTTTTGACCCGCGCTCGCGAGCACAAATTCGCGGTGCCGGATACGGCGTTCAAGCTGGCGCTAGATCGCTTGCGCAACGCCGTAGCGACGAGCAACGATCCGAGCAAGAACGGCGGCGCCGATCTCGCCTACGCACTCTATGTCCTCGCGCGCAACGGTTTGGCGCCGATCGGCGACCTGCGTTATCTCGCCGACGCCAAGCTCGATGAACTGGCAACCCCGATTGCCAAGGCGCAGATCGCCGCGGCTTTGGCGCTCACCGGCGACCGCGCGCGCGCCGACCGCGTCTATGCGGCGGCGCTTGCCGCGTTTACGGCCAAGCCGGGTTCTGCCGACGATCTCGACGAGGGCCGGCAGGATTACGGCTCGACCTTGCGCGATGCTGCGGCGCTGCTCACGCTCGCCGCCGAAGGCGGCGCCGGCTCGGCTACGGTCCAGGCCGCCGTGCAGCGGGTCGATGCCGCGCGCGCCTCGCTGCGCCCGACCTCGACGCAAGAGGACGCTTGGCTGCTGCTCGCCGCGAGCGCACTGGCGAAAGACGCGGGCAAAGTTTCGCTGTCTGTCGGCGGCGAAGCGATCTCCAAACCGCTTTACCGCACGGTCAGCG
>JASHXZ010000339.1 GCA_030043285.1 Xanthobacteraceae bacterium
AAACATAGTCGAAGCCGAAATGGGCAAACGCCGTGAATAGATCCCCGATAAATCCGCTGACGGCCAGCGCCGCGATCGCAACCAAGAGGCTCCTGCCGGAGCTGACACTCACACACAGCAGCGCCGCGGCAAATGTCAGGATAGACAGAACTATCGTCGGTTTCGACGATCGGGGGAGCGCAAGCGGCATCGGTCGCCTCAACGGCTGCGTCGAGGGCGATCTTCAACTATAACTATAGCCAAGTCCATCAAGATTTGGCTATTCGGGGCAAAATCCCTGTTGAGAACTGCGGGCGCGGGCGCCGGGGTGTTTTTCAGCGCCGCCGCGACATCGGCTGATAATCGCGTCGCGTTGCGCCGCTATAGAGCTGGCGCGGCCGGCCGAGTTTTTGGTGCGGATCTTCGATCATTTCCTTCCACTGCACGATCCAGCCGACGGTGCGGGCGAGCGCGAACAGCACGGTGAACATGGCGGTCGGGAAGCCCATCGCGCGGAGCGTGATGCCGGAATAGAAATCGACGTTCGGATAGAGCTTCTTCTCGATGAAATAGTCGTCGTGCAGCGCGATGCGCTCGAGCTCCATGGCGACGTCGAGCAGCGGATCGTTGCGGCCGAGCTCGTGCAGAACCTCATGGCAGGTCTTCTGCATGATTTTCGCCCGCGGATCGTAGTTCTTGTAGACGCGGTGGCCGAAGCCCATCAGGCGGAACGAGTCGTTGGGATCCTTGGAGCGCTTGATGTATTCGGGAATGCGGTCGACGCTGCCGATCTCGCCGAGCATTTTCAGCGCCGCCTCGTTGGCGCCGCCATGGGCCGGCCCCCACAGGCAGGCGATGCCGGCGGCGATGCAGGCAAACGGATTGGCGCCGGTCGAACCGGCGAGCCGCACCGTCGAGGTCGAGGCATTCTGCTCGTGATCGGCGTGCAGGGTGAAGATGCGGTCCATGGCGCGCGCCAGCACCGGGTTCGGCTTGTACTCCTCGCACGGCACCGCAAAGCACATGCGCAAAAAGTTCGAGGCGTAGTCCAGATCGTTCTTCGGATATATGAACGGCTGACCAACCGAATATTTGTAGGCCATCGCCGCAAGCGTGGGCATTTTGGCAATCATGCGGATGGAGGCGATCATCCGCTGCGTCGGATCGGTGATGTCGGTGGAGTCGTGATAGAACGCCGAGAGCGCGCCGACGCAGCCGACCATCACCGCCATCGGATGGGCGTCGCGGCGAAAGCCCTGAAAAAACCGGCTCATCTGCTCATGGACCATCGTGTGATGGATCACGCGGTCGACGAAATCGGCCTTCTGCGCCGCATTGGGCAGTTCGCCGTAGAGCAGGAGGTAGCAGGTCTCGAGAAAATCGCCGTGCTCGGCCAAATCCTCGATCGGATAGCCGCGATAGAGCAGGACGCCTTCGTCGCCGTCGATATAGGTGATTTTGGATTCGCAGGCGCCGGTCGACGTAAAGCCCGGGTCGTAGGTGAACCGGCCGGTTTCGGCATACAGCTTGCTGACGTCGATCACCTCCGGGCCGATGGTGCCCTCGTAGACCGGAAACGACCAGCTCTGGTCGCCGAGCGTCAGCTTGGCGGTCTTGATGTTGGCGCCGGATTGAGCGTCCATGATCGTCATCCTCGATGCGGGGGCGGCAGCCGGAGTCTGGTCAGACGCGGCGAAAGACGGCCCTACAGGTCCGGTTTCCACTGGGGTAGCCCAAGCCCGTGTGCACTGCAAGATATTGGGCGTGCGAAGCGATTGCGAGGGGCGTGCGCTATGAACGCGCAGTAAATACGCGGAAAACCGTCCGCCGCTCGCCTCAGCCCGCAGCCGCCTTGATTGCGTCCGCGCCGACCTGATCTCCGATCCGCCCCAGGCTGTCGTCTTTGCCAAGCACAGCCAGCACCTCGAAGATGCCGGGCGAGGTGGTGCGCCCGGTCAGCGCCGCCCGCAGCGGCTGGGCGATGGCGCCGAGTTTGAGACCTTTGCGCTCGGCGAAGTTGCGCACCACCTGCTCGGTCGTCGCGGCGGTCCACGGCTCGATACCGGCGAAGTCGCGGCCGACGTCGGCCAGCAATGTCTTCGCCTCCGGGCTCAACAGCGCCTTGGCCTTGTCATCGAGCGGAATAGGGCGGGGTGTAAAGAGAAAATGAGCGCCGTCAATGAGATCGAGCAAGGTCTTGGCGCGCTCCTTCAGGCTCGGCATGGCCGCAAGCCATTGCTGGCGCAAGCGGGGCGTCAGCTTTGCCGCCAGCGCCGCCCCTTCGGCGATATGGGGCAGCAGCGCCTCAATGGCCGCGAGCAGGTCGGCGTCCGCGCTCTGCCGGATGTAATGGCCGTTGAGGCTTTCCAGCTTGGCGAAGTCGAAGCGCGCCGGCGAGCGGCCGATCTGCGGCAGGTCGAACGCCGCGATCATTTCCTCCGTCGAGAAGATTTCCTGGTCGCCATGACTCCAGCCGAGCCGCACCAGATAATTGCGCAACGCCGCCGGCAAGTACCCCATGGCGCGATACGCATCGACGCCAAGTGCGCCGTGGCGCTTGGAGAGCTTGGCGCCGTCAGGACCGTGGATAAGCGGGATGTGCGCCATCGCCGGCACCGGCCAGCCGAGCGCGTCGTAGATCTGCTTCTGCCGCGCCGCGTTGGTCAAATGATCGTCGCCGCGGATGACGTGGGTGACGCCCATGTCGTGATCGTCGACCACCACGGCGAGCATGTAGGTCGGCGTGCCGTCGGAGCGCAGCAGCACCAGGTCGTCGAGATTTTCGTTCTGCCAGACGACGCGGCCCTGCACCTGATCCTCGATCACCGTCTCGCCGGTGAGCGGCGCCTTGAGCCGGATCGCGGGCTTGACGCCGGGCGGCGCCTCGCCTGAAGCGCGGTCGCGCCAGCGGCAGTCATAAAGCCTGGCGCGGCCCTCGCGGCGCGCCGTCTCGCGCATCTGCGTAAGCTCCTCGGGCGTGGCGTAGCAGCAATAGGCATGGCCCGAGGCCAACATCTGCTCGGCGACCTCGCGATGGCGCGCGGCGCGGGCGAATTGAAACACCGCCTCGCCATCCCACTGGATGCCGAGCCAGCTGAGCCCGTCGAGGATGGCGTCGATCGCGGCGGCCG
>JASHXZ010000340.1 GCA_030043285.1 Xanthobacteraceae bacterium
AACTAGTGCGTCTACCAATTCCGCCACCTGGGCCCGTGCCGGATAGGTACGGAGCGGTCCGGGCCTTGTCAATTGAAGCGGGTCTTGGCTGTTACTGCGTCAAATCGAGGCCCGCCGCGCGGGCCCTATACAGCGCCGAAACGTTGCGGTATCTAGCGCGCGATGACGGCGAAAAGCACGATCGAGACCCTGGTCACGGTATTCGGCGGCTCCGGATTTCTGGGCCGCCACGTGGTGCGCGCGCTGGCCTATCGCGGCTACCGCATCCGCGTCGCGGTGCGCCGGCCGGAACGCACCGGGCCGCTGCGGCCGATGGGCATGGTCGGCCAGATCCAGGCCGTGGCGGCCAATCTGCGCTTTCCGCAATCGGTCGCGGCGGCTTTGCGCGACGCCGACGCCGCCGTCAATCTGGTCGGCATCCTGTTCGAGCGCGGCAATCAGCGTTTCGACACGGTCCAGGCCGCCGGCGCGGAGGCGGTGGCGCGCGAGGCGCAGTCCGCCGGCATTCCGCTCGTCCACGTGTCGGCGATCGGCGCCGATCCGGATTCGCCGTCGCATTATGCGCGCGCGAAAGCCGACGGCGAACGCCGCGTGCTTGAGGCCCAACCGCAAGCCATCATCATGCGGCCGTCCATCGTGTTCGGTCCCGAGGACGATTTCTTCAACCGCTTCGCCGCGCTGGCGCGGCTGATGCCGGCGCTGCCGCTGCCGGGCGGCGGCCACACGCGGTTTGCGCCGGTATTCGCCGGCGACGTCGGCGAAGCAGTCGCGCGCGCGGTCGACGGCGCCGCCAAGCCCGGCACGACCTACGAGCTCGGCGGCCCGGACGTGCGCACGTTCCGCGAACTGATGGAATTCATCCTCGCCACCATCCACCGCCGCCGCCTCCTGGTGCCGGCGCCCTTCGCGCTGCTGAAGGCGCAAGCCCTGTTCGCGCAATTCTTGCCGAAGCCGCCAATCACGCCCGATCAGGTCGAATTGCTCAAGAGCGACAATATCGTGTCCGAAGCGGCGCGGCGCGACGGCCGCACGCTGGAAGGCCTCGGCATCGTGCCGGAGACGATCGCCGCGATCGTGCCGAGCTATCTGTGGCGCTTCCGCAAGAGCGGCCAGTTCGACCCGCACACGGCGTAGCCGCGCTGGCGTTTCCCGGGCGCAGCGCAGCACGAAGTGGTGCGCTGCAGACCCGGGATCGTTACGAACTCAGAGTCTGGGACGATCCCGGATCAGCGGTGCACCGCTTCGCGCTGCACCGCATCCGGGAAACATGGCTCTGCGATCAAAGCCCCAGCGCCAGCGCGATCAGGCCGAGCGCGCCGACGATGATGCGCCACCACGCGAACAGCGCGAAGCCGTGGCGCGAGACGTAGCCGAGCAGCGTCTTGACCACGAACCAGCCGCATACGAACGACACCGCGAAGCCGACCGCGATCAGGAGCGCGTTGTTGCCGGCGGCAAATTCGTGGCGGTTCTTGAACGCCTCATAGGCGAAGGCGCCGACCATGGTGGGCATCGCCAGCCAGAACGAAAACTCCGTGGCGGCGCGCTTGTCGGCGCCAAACAGCATTGCGCCGACGATGGTGGCGCCGGCGCGCGACACGCCCGGAACCATGGAGAGGCACTGGATGACGCCGATGCCGAAATACATCGGCAGCGTGAACTTGGTGGCGTCGTGGTAGCGCGGATTGAGCTTGAGCCGGTCGACCCACAACAGCACGAAGCCGCCGATCACCAGCATGGTGCAGACGATCCAGACGTTGAACAGCACGCTCTTGATGAAGCCGTAGGCCAGCGCGCCGATCACCATGGCGGGAAAGAACGCGATCAGGATGCCGGCAACGAAGCGCTGCGCCTCGCGGTCGGTGAACAGGCCGATCAGCAGCTTCCACAGCCGGCCGAAATAGATCGACAGCAGCGCCAGAATGGCGCCGAGCTGGATCAGGACGTCGAACGATTTGCCGAACGCCTCGTCGTCAAAGCCGAGGAAATGGCCGACCAGCAGCAGGTGGCCGGTCGACGACACCGGGAGAAATTCGGTTATCCCCTCGACGATGCCGAGGAAGGCCGCCTTGATCACATCCAAATCCATGGGAACTCCACGGCGGGATTTAATTCGCTGTCGGGACCGCGCCCGGGCCGTATCGGCTTGACGTTTGCCGCAATCTTGCGACGGACTTGTGGCGCAGCGGCGGATTCGAGACAAGCAGGCGGCGCCGCCATGCACAGGTTGCCTGCCCGCACGTTTGCCCTATAGGTGTTGGCGTTCGGGTAACCGAATTCTAACCGTCACCCTGTTCGATCCACCGCGACCACCCGCCGCCCCGAAGGGCCAAGCCATTGATGCAAGCGCCGGCATGCTGACGCTGTTCCATCATTCGTTTTGCCCGCATTCGCGCTTCGTGCGGCTCGCGCTCGAGGAATTGTCGCTTACGGCGCACTTGGTCGAGGAACGGACCTGGGAGCGGCGCCCCGCGTTTCTCAAGCTCAATCCGGCCGGCACCACCCCGGTTCTGCTCGACGAGGGCGTGCCGCCGGTTCCGGGCGCAGCCGTGATCGCCGAGTATCTCGATGAGACGCACGGTGCGAAATTGCCGCGGCAGCGGCTGATGCCGCCGGAACCCGGCGCGCGCATCGAGGTGCGCCGGCTGATGAGCTGGTTCAACGACAAATTCTACGAGGAAGTCAGCGGCGCGCTGGTGATGGAACGGGTCTATAAGCGCTTCATTCCCGCCACCCAGGGCGGCGGCTCGCCCGACACCGAGATGCTGCGTGCCGCGCGCGGCAATATTAAGTACCATCTGGCCTATATCGGCTGGCTGATCCGCAGCCGCGACTGGCTCGCCGGCGACAGGTTGAGCTATGCGGACCTGGCCGCGGCGGCGCATTTGTCGACCGCCGATTATCTGGGCGATGTGCCGTGGGACGAAGACGAGACAGCGAAGGCCTGGTACGCGAGGGTGAAGTCGCGACCCTCGTTCCGCGCGCTGCTCACGGAAACGCTGCCGGGCCTGGCGCCGTCGCCGAGCTACGCCAATCTCGATTTCTGACACCTGTTGAGGCCAAGAGCGCCCTCGCGGCGCAGGCCCGCGCGCTCGGCTTCGAGGTCGTCGGGGTGGCGCGCCCCGACGCAGCCCCGCTGGCGGCGCAGCGGCTGCGCGCCTTTTTGGACGCGGGCGCCCACGGCGACATGATCTGGCTGGCGGCGAATGCGCAGCGACGTGGCGATCCGCGCGCGCTGTGGTCGCAAGTTCGCTCGGTCGTCATGCTGGGGATGAATTACGGGCCGGACGACGATCCGCTGGCTATTCTGAATGAGCGCGACCGCGGCGGCATCTCGGTCTATGCGCGCGCCGACGATTATCACGACATCATCAAGCCGCGGCTGAAGACATTGGCCCGCTGGCTCGTCGAACAAGGCGGCGGCGATGTGAAGGTGTTCGTCGATACCGCCGCTTTGATGGAAAAGCCGCTGGCGCAGGCGGCCGGCATCGGCTGGCAGGGCAAGCACACCAATCTCGTGTCGCGCGAGCTGGGATCCTGGCTGTTCCTCGGCGCCATCTTCACCACGCTCGATCTGGTGCCCGATGCCGCCGAAGCCGACCATTGCGGCATCTGCCACGCCTGTCTCGATGTCTGCCCGACCGCGGCGTTCCCGGCGCCGTATCGGCTCGATGCGCGGCGCTGCATCTCGTACCTGACGATCGAGCACAAAGGCCCCGTTCCGCGGGCGCTGCGGCCGCTGATGGGCAATCGCATCTACGGCTGCGACGATTGCCTGGCGGTTTGTCCGTGGAACAAGTTCGCGCAGGCCGGCCGCGAGCTGAAATTGGCGGCGCGGGACAATTTGCGGGCGCCGCGGCTTGCCGATTTGGCGCAACTCGACGATGCGGCCTTCCGCGCGTTGTTTGCCAAGAGTCCGATCAAGCGCACCGGCCGCGTCCGTTTTGTCCGCAATGTGCTGATCGCGATCGGCAATTCGGGCGAGTCCGCGCTCGCAGCGAGCGCCGAGCGATTGCTCGCCGATGAAGCCCCGCTCGTTCGCGGCGCCGCGGTGTGGGCGCTCAACCGTCTCG